>CAZYJB010001188.1:0-1723 GCA_964647675.1 uncultured Verrucomicrobiota bacterium
CGGGTCGGCTTTCCGATACCAACGTCCTGCGCGGTGAGGTGCGCCGCATGCTGGCGGATCCCAAGGCGGAGGCCCTCGGCGAACGCTTCGCGCTCCAATGGCTCGACTTGGAACGTCTCGGCGGCGACGTGCGTCCCGACGCCGGACGTTTTCCCGAGTTCTCCGCCGATCTCGCGCACGACATGCGCGCCGAGGTGGTGGCCTACTTCAATCACATCTTCCGCGGCGACCATTCCATCCTCGACCTCCTCGACAGCCGTTACACCTTCGCCAACAGCAATCTCGCGCGTCTCTACGGCATCGACGGCGTGACGTCGCGCACGCCCGTCCAAATCGCCGTCGCCGATCGAGCGCGCGGCGGTCTCCTCGGTATGGCCGCCGTTCACACCCTCACTTCCTTCCCCACGCGTACCAGTCCCGTGTTGCGTGGACGCTGGGTCCTCGAAACCCTGCTTGGTGACAAGGTGCCGCCGCCGCCGCCCGATGTGCCGGCCCTGCCGGAAGAGGGCGGGAATACCGAGCCGGTGTCCCTGCGCCATCAACTCGAGGTCCATCGGCAAAAGGCCGAGTGCGCCGCCTGTCACGACAAGATGGATCCGCTGGGGTTCGGTCTCGAAAACTTCGACGTGCTCGGCCGCTGGCGCGATCGCGATCGCGGCGAACCCATCGACGCGCGGGGCACCATGCCCGCCGGTGATTCCTTCGAGGGACCCGCCGGCCTCAAGGCCTATCTCATGACGCGAAAGGAAAACGTCGTCCGGCACCTCGTCCGCAAGATGACCGGCTTCGCCTACGGCCGCGAACTGCACAAGCTCGACGAATGCGTGATCGACCGCGCCATGGGCGCGCTGCAGGCTGCGGACTACCACGCCGCCGCCTTGATCGAGAGCATCGCCACCAGTTTTCCGTTCCGTCACCGTTTCCATCCCAAGCCGGACTCCTGACCCGCCACGCCATGCACCTTCTCTCCTCCTCCCTCCCCCGGCGCACGTTCCTTCGCGGCGCCGGCGTCCTGCTCGGATTGCCGATGCTCGAAGCCATGGGCCCGCTCGCGGCCCAGGCCTCACCGACGGCACGCGCCTCCCGACAGGCCGCGAAGTCCGTCCAGGCTCCCGTGCGCATGGCTTGTGTCTATTTTCCCAACGGCGTCTGGGAGAAGACCTGGTTCCCCACCACTGAAGGCGCAGATTACACACTGCCCCCCGCGCTCGAGCCGCTGGCCCCCATGCGCGACCAGTTCCTCGCCTTCTCCGGCCTCGACAAGAAGCACTCGCACGGCGGCGACGGGCACTACGCCAAGACCGCCAACTTCCTGACCGGCCTGCCCGTACGCAAGACGCCCGGCAAGGACATCCACGTCGGTGGCCTTTCCATCGACCAGTACTGCGCCGACAAGGTGGGCCAGTACACGCCGCTGCCATCGCTCGAGCTGGGCATCGACCCGGTGATCTCCGGCATCGATTCGGTGGTCGGCTACACGCGCCTCTATGGCTGCTACATCTCCTGGCGTTCCCCCAGCATGCCCGTCGCGCGCGAGATCAATCCAAAGCTCGCCTACCAGCGCCTCTTCGGTGTGCTCCAATCGCGGCGCCCGGACCGCCGGCTGCAACGCCGTCAGGAGGACGACCAGGCGCTGCTGGATCTGGTCCTCGACGACGCGCAGCGCCTGCGCGCGCGCCTCGGCCGCGACGACCAGCACAAACTGGACGAGTACCTGGACGCC
>CAZYJB010001189.1:0-1719 GCA_964647675.1 uncultured Verrucomicrobiota bacterium
GGACGACGACCGCGCCGGCGCCGAGCGCCGGCACCAGGGACGGATCAACACCGTGTTCGTGGATGGCCATGGGGAGAGCCACCGCATCGCCTCGCTTTTCCTCGACCGGACCGACGTTTCGTTACAGCGCTGGAACGCGGACCATCGCCCGCATCGGGAACGCCTCCAGCCTTGAGAGGAAGCCACCCAGGTGGCGGCGCCTCCGTTCCCGTGCGCCGCTGGATCCAGCCGTGACGACGCGCACTCCCGTGGCGCGCCGCCCGACACGACCTCCGCAGTGCATGAACGGGCGGATTGGCAACGCAACACATTCCTCATACCAACAATTTCTCGACATGGCTCAGATCATTTGTTCTAACCGTCCCCGTCACCCCTAACCGACAACCGCTTCCGCAAGGAGTCCGATTTTCCGTGCTCCATGCGGTGAGGGTGTTCGTGTCCGGAGGTGACCAGCTAGGACCCCGATCCCAACCCCAACTCCACGGACCGACACCCATGAAAATTGCCAGTCTGCTACTCTGCGCGACGGCGGCCGCCGCCCTTGGCCTGCTGCACACCCGCGTCCACGCAGGCCTGTTCAAACTCGATTTCGGTCAAACGGAAAACGAGCGGATCCCGACCGATGCGGAAGGCAATCCGACCAGCGAAGGACCGCCCCCCGCGCTCACGGATTGGAACGTGATCCCGACCTGGACCTTCGAGGATCCCAACGCTGCGGTGGTCGATGGGTCGGCCAGCCTTCGAGGCACCGCCAACGCCGAACTGACCGAGGTGACGTGGAAGATCAGCGATTTCTCAACCAGCGGCGATTCCGACGTCACGCTCACCATGCTCGACAACCGCGCTCTCGCGGAGTCTCTCGTCCCGGACGCACCGCCCTACGCCCTCGGACAGACGGCGAACAACCCCACCAAGGAGGGCGTGTCCGCGGTCTATGACACGGTGCTGGTGCCCTACACGGTCAAGGACGACTACCTTTACCGCAACCCGGACACCGCCGGCTCGGAGATCCTCATGAGGTTCGCGAATCTCAACCCAGGATTCTACAACGTCACGGTCTTCGAAGGCCGCACCACCGATGCCAACGGGCGCTATGGCAAGGTGTGGGTCGATGACATCACCGGGAAGAACGAGCCCGCGACGCAGAACACGGGCAACTACTCCGGCGTCAATGCGGCCGGGCAGATCGTCACCCTCGGCCAGCCGCGGACGGTCACGGTCGAGGTCAAGGCGGGCCAGTACCTGTGGTTCGCCGAGATGGAAGACAATTCCGGCGGCATCAGCGGCATGATTGTACGCTCGGTGTCCTCCCTGCCGCCTGTGATCGACATCTCGAAATCCAAGGGCCTCTTCAAGCTCGACTTCGGGCACCTCGAGAACGAGCGCGTCCCGACCGATGCGGAGGGCAATCCCACCGGCGATGCGCCCGCCAAGCTGACCGACTGGAACGTCATCCCGACCTGGACGTTCGCCGACCCGAACGCGAGCGTCACGGACGGCTCCGCGAGCCTGACCGGAACGGCCAACGACACCGGCACCGAGGTGACCTGGAAACTCAATGACTTCTCCAGCGACGGCAACACGGGCGTCACGATGACCATCCTCGACAACGTCGACCTGACGGCCTCCTTGGGCCTCGAACCACCGATTGGACAGACCGCCAATAATCCGACCAAGGACGCCTATGAAGCGGTTTACGACGGCGTCGTGGTGCCGGCC
>CAZYJB010001190.1:0-1716 GCA_964647675.1 uncultured Verrucomicrobiota bacterium
AACCACCGTGGTCGATGTCCCGGCCTTCGACCTCGAAGCCGCCGCCGAGGTCGCGCTGAGCGGCGCCAGCGGCTCCGGCAAGACGACCTTCCTGAACCTGATCGCCGGCATTCTGGCGCCGGATCGCGGCACGGTGTCGTTCGCAGGCACCAACATCGCCGCCCTGCCGGAGGCGGCGCGTGACCGGCATCGCGCGCTGCACATCGGATACATCTTCCAGACCTTCAATCTCCTGCAGGGCTACACCTGCCTCGAGAACGTGTTGCTCGGCATGTCGTTCGGTCCCGGACCGGACCGCGCGAAGGCCGAGGCGCTGCTGCGCCGCGTGGGTCTCGGCGACCGGCTGCACCATTACCCGAGGCAGTTGTCCACCGGACAGCAGCAGCGCGTGGCGGTGGCGCGTGCATTGGCGAACCGGCCGAAGCTGGTGCTGGCCGACGAACCCACTGGCAATCTCGACCACCGGTCCGCGCGCGACGCGCTGGCGTTGATCCGGGAAGCCTGTCGCGAATCCGGCGCCGCTCTGCTGCTGGTCAGTCACGATCGCGAGGTGCTGGGCGGGTTCGCCGACTGCCGGGATCTGCTGGCCATCAACCGTGCGCCGCGGGCGCAGGAGGCGGCGTCGTGACGCTGCCGCTCATGGTGCGCAAGAGCCTGCGGCAGCACCTGCTGTCGACGCTCATCACCGCCTTCTCCATCGCACTCGCGGGCGGCCTGCTGATGTCGGTGTGGGTGGTGAAGGACCAGTCCCAGGCCGCGTTCACGGGCGTCAACGCCGGGTTCGACGGCGTGCTGGGCGCGCGTGGCTCGAAGCTTCAGCTCGTGCTCAACACGATCTTTCACCTCGAGGAATCACCAGGGAACATCCCGGCTTCGGACTACGAGGAACTGCGCGCCAATCCGGCGGTGCAGGTGGCCATCCCGATTGCGCTCGGGGACAACTATTTCGGGTTCCGGGTGGTCGGCACCACAACCAACCTCTTCACCGAGGTCGAACACGCGCCGGGGAAACGCTTCGACCTCGCGGTGGGGCGGGTGTTCGAGTCCGGACTGCGCGAGGCGGTGGTGGGCAGCTTCGTGGCGCGGAAGCTCGGGTTGAAACCAGGCGACCGCTTCCAGCCCTATCACGGCCTGCTCTTCAATCCCAACGATCAGCACGCGGAAACGTATGTGGTGGTGGGCGTGATGCGTCCGAGCAATACGCCGGCCGATCGCGTGATCTGGATCCCGCTGGCCGGGGTGCAGCTCATGGCAGGGCACGATCCGAAGGCGGCCAACGATCTCAGCGGCGTGCTGGTGAAGTTCAAGAGCACGAGTCTGCTCACGGCACGTCAACTCGAGCTGCTCTACAACAAACAGGGCAACCGCCTCACGTTCGCCTGGCCCATCGCGCAGATCGTCTCGCAGTTGTTCAACAAGATCGCGTGGGTGGACCGCGTGCTTGCGCTGGTCGCGTATCTCGTGGCCCTGGTGGCGGCCGGGTCGATCCTGGTGAGCATCTACAACACGATGAAGGAGCGCCGCCGTGACATCGCCATCCTGCGCGCGCTGGGCGCGCGGCGCGGAACCCTCTTCGCCGCGATCGTCCTGGAGGCAATGACCATCGCCATACTCGGGATGGCGCTGGCCTTCGGGGTTTACCTCGCCATCCTCACCGGCGTGGCCGCGGTGGTGCGCGCGCAGACCGGGGTGGTGATCGAACCCTGGGTGCTGCAC
>CAZYJB010001191.1:0-1713 GCA_964647675.1 uncultured Verrucomicrobiota bacterium
GGCGCCACGTCCCGGTGGCGCCGCGGGGTGGGGTGGAAGGCTGGGATGACCGTGAGGAGGCGGCCCGGCAGGGACGGGCACACCCACGGCAGCCGTCCGGTCAGCGGCGTCCGGCCTCGTGCGGGACCCGGATTTCCTCGTCCCGCTTCGCCGCGTTGCCGGCGTCTTCCTCGGCCAGCCGTTGCGCGCGTTCCCAAGGCGTTTCCCACGTCTTCGGCGCGCGATGGGTGAGGTAGATCAGGCGTCCCACGGCGACAAAGTAGCCCGCAAAAATCGCGGCCACGACGTAGGGGTTCAATTGCAGGGTCAGCCAGTTCAAGGCATCGGTCAGACTCATCGTGCGCCAGGCAGAACGCCGGGCCCTCCTTGCTCCGGATAACGTGGAAAGGCGGACGAATCTTACAAGGAATCTGATGGGGGCACGGGACGTGCCGCACCCCGCGCGCGCTCCAGCACCGGGCGCAGGTGGTGTCCGGTGTGCGACGCGGGATGCGCCGCGATCATCTCGGGAGTGCCCTCCGCCACCAGCCTGCCGCCGCCGTCGCCCGCCTCCGGTCCGAGGTCCAATACCCAGTCCGCTTCGGCCACCAGATCGAGGTTGTGCTCGATGACCACGACCGTGTGCCCGTGGTCGACCAGGCGCTGCACGACCTCCACCAGGCGGCGCACGTCGGAGATGTGCAGTCCGATGGTGGGTTCCTCGAGCAGGAACAGATTGCGGCGCGACTCGCGCGCGAATCGTGCGTGGGACTCGGGATCGCGCAGTCCGGAAAGGAGATGGCTGACCAGTTTGACGCGCTGCGCTTCGCCGCCGCTCAGGGTCGGGCTGGTCTGACCGAGGCGCAGGTAGCCGAGGCCGGTGTCGCGCAGGGCTTCGAGCGGACGCCGGATGCGCGGCAGCGCGGCGAAGAACTCGATGGCTTCCTCGACCGGCAGGTCGAGGACCTGTGAGATGTTCCGGCCCGCGTACTCGATGTCGAGGGTCTCGAGATTGAAGCGACTCCCGCGGCAGGCTTCGCAGGGCACGAAAGCGGGGGGCAGGAAGTTCATCTCCAGCTTGATGTGGCCTGCACCTTCGCAGGTCGGGCACCGGCCCGAGGCCGCATTGAACGAGAACCGGCTGGCAGTGTAGCCGCGCAGGCGTGACTCGGGGACCTGTGCGAACACGCCGCGGATCTCGTCGAAGAACCCGACGTACGTCGCGGGGGTGGAGCGCGGCGTGCGGCCGATGGGGGACTGGTCGACCTCGTAGACTGCTTTGAGCGATTCGGTGCCGGTGAGTTCGAGGCCGGGAACGGCGGGCGGCAGGTCCTCGTCCTTGCGCCGCCGTCCCTCGCGGGCCAGGGCATGGGCCAGTGCGGGAAGCAGGCACTCGCGGACCAGTGTGCTCTTGCCCGAGCCCGAGACGCCGGTGACCACCACCAGGCGTCCGAGCGGGATCCGGATGGTGAGGTCCTTGAGATTATTGACGCGCGCATGGCGAAGCGTGAGCCAGGCCGGCGCCGTCGCGGATTCGGTCGCGGCCTCCGCACCGCTGGAACGCGTCGCCTTCGTGGCCGCGCTTTTTCGCTTTGGCGCGCGGCCGGGCGGGGCCTCCACTGGGCGCCGGGATCCCCGCGCGGGCACGGCATGGATTTCGCGCAGGCAACGCCCGGTGAGCGAGGTGGGATGGGCCTCGAGTTCGGCGAGGGTGCCTTGGGCGACGACCTCACC
>CAZYJB010001192.1:0-1710 GCA_964647675.1 uncultured Verrucomicrobiota bacterium
GTCGGTGATCCGGGCCGTGGCCTGGATCCGGCTGGCGTTGCCGGGCGCGGCGGCCGAGCTCGAGCGCGGATCGGGACCGCATTTCTACGCGTTGGTGAACCGTGAGACCGGGCTGATCGAGCAGCGGGGAGAAGCCGGGAGCGCCGGGGTGGCGTTCGACCGGCTGATCCTCGCCGCGAGCCGCTCCTATCGGATCTGGCTGCTCCAGGCCACGACGCTGCGGACCGGATTCATCGACATCGTCTCCGCCGCGAATGGGCGCACCCTGGCGCTGCCGCCGATTCTGCTCGGGACCGACCTGTCGCCGGACGTCGATGGCGACGGTCTGGGTGCGGACGGCGAATTGATCCTTGGGACCACGGTCACCGTGGCCGACACCGACGGGGACGGCATCTCTGACGGAGCGGAGGTTCGGCTGGGAAACGACCCGCTGAGCGGACGGGCGGTGAGAACGGGGATCGTCGGTACGGCGGACACTCCCGGGGTCGCGGAAGACGTGTGGGCGATCGACGATCTCGCGATCGTGGCGGACCGGACGCGCGGGGTCGCGGTGTTCAATGTGTTTGGCGGGATGAATCCGGTGCTGATCGCGCAGGTGGACACTCCTGGGGATGCCCGCTCGGTGAGCAGTTCCGGCGCGTGGGTCGTGGTCGCGGATGGCGCGGCCGGACTGGCAGTGATCGATATTTCGGATCCACCGGCCGCCTCGATTCGCCATCAGATGAATGTGGGAGGGTCGGTTCGCACCGTCGTCGCCGCGGGCCCGGTGGCGTATGCGGGAACCGATCGTGGCGAAGTGGTCCTGGTGGATCTGGCCACCGGCACCGTGCTCGATCGGCTTGACCTGGGCGGAGCGATTCAGGACGTCGCGCTGGGCGGCGATTACCTCTACGCGCTCGAGGTAGGGCGCCTGCATGTGCTGCCGCTCGACGAGGCCGGACTACAGGTTGCGACCCGCGTGGAGGCTCCGGGCGGTCTCGGCGCCGGCGGCCGGCGTCTCCGGGTGTTCGCGGGTGGCGGCGTCGCGTACACCACCTTCCTCTCCGGCTACCACGTCCTCGACATCCGCCTGCCGGAGGCCGCCGGGCTGCTGAGGACCATCGACACCAGTCAGTTTGGTTGGAAGCAGATCGTCGGGAACGGATCGGGCCTGGGGCTCGCCGCCGTCAGCCCCAACAGCACCGATGACGGCCCGCACCACATTTCACTGTATCGCGTCGGCGAGGACGGTGCCGGGCACGAGTTTGTGACCACCCTCGAAACGCCCGGGCTCGCCTCGGCGCTGGCCATTTACGACGGGCGCGCCTTCGTCGCCGACAGTGCCGCAGGATTGCAGGTGCTGAACTACCTCGCCTTCGACTCGGCTGGGAAGCCGCCGACCATCGAGCTGGAGAGTAACTTCGGCGATGGCCGCGCCGAAGAGGCCAAGCTCATGCGCGTCACGGCGAGGGTCCGGGACGACGTCCAGGTCCGGAACGTCGAGTTCCACGTCGACGGCGTGCGCGTCGCGACCGATGGCAATCATCCGTTCGAACACCGGTTCCTCACGCCGCGGAGGTCCGACGCGCGGCCCCGGTTCACCGTCCGTGCGCGGGCGTCCGACACCGGTGGCAACGCCGCGTGGAGCGAGGAGCGGGTGTTCGAACTCGTGCCGGATGGCCGGCCGCCCCGCGTCCGACGCACCATCCCCTTCGCTGGGGCGCTGTGCAG
>CAZYJB010001193.1:0-1710 GCA_964647675.1 uncultured Verrucomicrobiota bacterium
GAGCGAGAGACACAGTGCGAGACGGACGGAGTGGCTGCGGCCTCTCCGTCCGTTTTGCGTTTTCAGACCAGCTTGAGCCGCG
The DNA here is from genome assembly GCA_964647675.1 of uncultured Verrucomicrobiota bacterium. GTDB lineage: Bacteria > Verrucomicrobiota > Verrucomicrobiia > Limisphaerales > CAIMTB01 > CAIMTB01. The sequence continues at coordinate 83 of CAZYJB010001193.1, forward strand.
GCAGGTCTTGGAGATCCACGACACCCACCGGCTCCCGGCGCGCGTTGACCGCGACGAGGTCGTCGATACGGCGTTCGTTGAAGAGCCGGATGGCCTCGGCGGCGAGCGCATCGTCGCGGATGACAATCGGCGAGCGGGTCATCACGGCGGAGAGCGAACGCGAGAGAATCTCCGGGTCGGTGGCCATGTGACGCCGGAGGTCACCGTCGGTGAAGATGCCCGCGAGGCGTCCGCGCGGCGTGGCGATCGAGACGCACCCCGATTTGGCGCGGGTCATGGCGAGGAGCGCATCGCGGACCGAGGCGGTGGCGGGCAGGACGGCATTGCGTTCGCCGGTACGCATGACGTCGCTGACGCGCAGGAGGAGGGCGCGCCCGATGGAGCCGGAGGGGTGATACCGCGCGAACTGCGGTTTCTTGAAGCCACGGGATTCCATCAGCGTGATGGCGAGCGCGTCGCCGAGGGCGAGCATCGCGGTGGTGCTGGTGGTGGGCGCGAGGTTGAAGGGGCAGGCCTCGCGCGGGACGCGGGTGAGGAGGACGAGGTCGCTGTGCCGGGCGAGGGTGGAGCGCGGCGCGCCGGTCATGGCGATGATGCCCGCGGCCAGGCGTTTGAGCGCGGGCAGCAGGTGCAGGAGCTCATCCGTCTCGCCGGAATAACTCAAGGCCAGCACGAGGTCGCCGTCGTTGATGATGCCGAGATCGCCGTGCATGGCATCGACGGCGTTGAGCACCACGCAGGGGCTGCCCGTACTGGTCAGGGTGGCCGCGATCTTCGCCGCGATGTTGCCCGACTTGCCGATGCCGACCACCACGATCTTGTTGCGCCGAGCCAGGGCGGCGGCAAGCAAGTCGAGGACCCGGTCGAAGGTCCCATCCAATTGGCGGGCGACAGACTTGAGTCCGGCGATCTCAAGTTCAACTATCTCGCGGGCACGTGCGAGTCGGCTCATGGGCCGAACCTGCCGGGCATGACTGGTGAAATCAACGACCGCAACGGCGTCCGGCGCTGGAGCGCGGTCGGAGAATTTTCTCGGCATGCCGGGAGCGACGGCGCACATTCCGCCCCTTTGATTTGACCGGTATGGATGTGACACTCCCGAACCTCGGGGAAGGCGCTGACTCTGGAACCGTGGCCAGCGTCCTCGTGAAGCCCGGGTCCCTCGTAAAAAAGGGGCAGAACCTCATCGAACTCGAAACGGGGAAGGCCGTGGCGCCGATTCCGTCGCCGGCGGACGGCACGGTCGCGCGCATCGCGGTCAAGGAGGGTGACAAGCTCTCGGTGGGCCAGTTGATCGTGGTGCTCGAGACGGCCGCGGTCGGAGGTGCCGGCGCCTCCTCCACGGCAGGACCCGCCGCCTCGGGAACGCCCGCGCCTGCCGCGCCGGCGCCGGCGCCGAAGTCCCCGGCCCGCAAGGCCGCGGTCAAACCAGCGCCCGCTTCGGTGGAAACGGCGCCCGCGGAGGCGGGAGGTGAGGTGGACGACGATGCGTACCACGACACGGTCGTGAACGAGCATCCCAACGCAGGACCCTACCCGCGGCGCATCGCGCGGGACCTCGGCATCGACCTGGCCTGGGTGAAGGGCTCCGGCCGCAGCGGCCAGGTGACCGTCGATGATCTCAAGGC
>CAZYJB010001194.1:0-842 GCA_964647675.1 uncultured Verrucomicrobiota bacterium
ACCGGAGAAATCGGTGAGCTCGGGCACCGACTGCTGCATGCGGAACGCCATCTCGTATTGCGCGATGCGCGTCTGGATCTCGGGATCGAGGGTCTCCTCCGCGAGCATGCCGTTCAGGCGGTTGACCTCCGCCACCACTTCCCGCTGCACGCTCTGGCACACGCCCTCGGGATTGCCGATGTAGTGCACCGCATCGCCCCGCGCCTGGAACTGCACGCCCTGGAAGCGGCTGGGCAGGAATCCGCTCGACCACTGGCGAGCCGACACGGGCTGCAGGCCGAACTTGCCCGCGGAGGTGAACACCACAAATCCGGGAAGATCCTGGGTCTCGGCGCCCAGACCATAGAGCAGCCAGGATCCCATGCTCGGACGGCCCTTGATGATCGAGCCCGTGTTCATGAACGCGTGGGCCGGATCGTGATTGATCTGCTCGGTCTGCATCGACCGCACGATGCAGAGATCATCCGCGATCTTCTGAGTCTCCGGAAAGAGATCCGAAATCTCCGCTCCGGAACCGCCGCAACGCGTGAAGCCGCAGAAAGGACCCCGAGCCTTGAGGACCGCGTTCTGAAGCTGCGCCAATTGCTGACCGCGCGTGAACGACGCCGGGAACGCCTGCCCGTGCAGCGCCTTGAGCGCGGGTTTGAAATCAAAAGTCTCGAGATGCGACGGACCGCCCGCCATGCAGAGATGGATGACCCGCCGCGCGCGGACGGGGGAATGGGGCGTGTTGATCACACCCCCTCGACCCTCCGCGGCCCGTGTTGCGGGCACGCCTCCCAGGAGGTGCGCCAGCGCCATGCCGCCGAGTCCGTAGGCCGATTTGGCAAGAAACGTACGAC
>CAZYJB010001194.1:852-1708 GCA_964647675.1 uncultured Verrucomicrobiota bacterium
GTTCGACGCTGCATCCGGGCAATCCGCTCGACCATTCCTGCGGACGGTGGGGTGGAGTTCATGGCGGCTCGTGAGTTCACCGGGTTCAATAGCGAGTGATGGTCTCGTGCAGATTGAGCAGCACCCGCGCCACGCCGGTCCACGCCGCCCATTCGACCGGCGGCAGGTCCGCCGGCCCGGGCACCTGGCCGGTGCGCACGAGCTTCGCAGCGTCCTCGGGGGTGCTTGCGAAGGCGGACCGTTGGGACGCGAGGAACGCACGCAGCGAATCGCGCTCACCAGCGCGTGGTTCGCGTCCGAGCACCTGCTCCACCATCCACGCGAGGCGCGCCTCGTCGCGGCGGGCGGCGCCCAGCGCGCGCGAGGCCAGCACGCGGGCCGCCTCCACGAAGGTGGGGTCATTGAGCAGGTTCAACGCCTGCTGCGGAGTGTTCGATGGCAACCGGGCGGCGGTGCATTCCTCGCGCGACGGCGCATCGAAATTCGCCAGCATCGGATGCAGAAACGTCCGCTGCCAATGCATGTAGACGCCGCGCCGGTACTGGGCGGTTCCGGGACTTGCGCGATACTCGCGGTCGGGGAATTGCAGATTCGCGTAGTACCCGGCCGGCTGGTACGGAAACACGCTCGGGCCTCCGAGGTCGGGATCGAGCAGGCCGGCGATCGCCAGCGCATTGTCGCGAATCATTTCGGCATCGAGACGGCGCGGATTCTGCCGGGCGAGCAGGACGTTTTGCGGATCACGCTCGAGCGCCTCGCGCGAAGGGGTTGAGCTTTGCCGGTAGGCTGCGCTTGTCACGATCAGGCGGATGACATGCTTCACGTCCCAGGCGTGCGGTGCCCGGGCGGCGTAACC
>CAZYJB010001195.1:0-1707 GCA_964647675.1 uncultured Verrucomicrobiota bacterium
TGATGTAGGAAACGTCGGTGGGATTCAGTCCCGCGTTGCGCATGGCCATCTTCATGCAGCGCGCCGCGCCTTCGCCTTCGGGCGCCGGGGCGGTGAGGTGATGGGCATCGGCCGTGTTGCCGTACCCGACGATCTCGCAGTAGATGCGGGCTCCACGACGTCGCGCGTGCTCCAGCTCTTCGAGCACCAGCACGCCGCCACCTTCGCCCATGACGAAGCCGTCGCGATCGACGTCGAATGGACGGGATGCCTTCTGCGGATCGTCGTTGCGCGTGCTGAGCGCCCTCATGGCGCAGAAGCCCGAAATACCCAGCGGCACGATCGTCGCCTCCGACCCGCCCGCGAAGAGGACGTCTGCATCGTCCATCTTGATCGTGCGCCAGGCCTCGCCCAGTGCGTGGGTCGAGGTGGCGCACGCGGAACAGGTGGCGACGCACGGACCGCGCAGGTTGTGGTAGATCGAAAACATCCCCGCGCCCATGTTCAGGATGAGCATGGGGATCATGAACGGAGACACCCGGCCGGGGCCGCGAGCGAGCAGGACCTGATGCTGATCCGCCGTCGTCTCGAGGCCGCCGATGCCCGAACCGATGAAGGCGCCCACGCGATCGCGGTCGCAACGATCCAGGTCGAGGCCGGAATCCTTCAGAGCCTGCCATCCGGCGTGGACGGCGAACTGCACGAAGCGGTCGGTACGTCGCAATTCCTTCGCGCTGGGGAACGCGGGCGTCGCATCGAAATCCCGCACCTCGGCCGCGATCTGGCAGTCGTAGGCAGCGGTGTCGAAGCGCGTGATGCGCTGAATGCCGCAGCGGCCAGCGACGATGTTATCCCAAAAAGTGGGGACGTCGTGGCCGAGGGCGCCGACCACGCCGAGACCCGTGACCACGACCCGCCGTTCTGACGGAGAGAGCGTCATGAAAGCACGAAGCGGGACAGCGACGACCGGAAGGCCGGTCCGCTGCCCCGCCGCCGGAGCGCCTTACTTCTGGCGTTCCTCGATGTGTTTGATGACGTCGCCGACGCTCTGCAGCTTCTCGGCTTCCTCATCGGGAATCTCTTGTCCGAACTCTTCCTCGAGGGCCATGACCAGTTCGACGGTGTCCAGGGAGTCCGCGCCAAGGTCTTCGATGAACTTGGCCTCGGGGGTCACCTGGTCTTCCTTCACGCCGAGCTGGTCGACAATGATCTTCTTGACCCTCTGTTCGATGGATTTTTCTTGGTCCGCCATGGGAGCCGTAGTTGTTGTTAGCGCGTGTCTGTTAGGTGGCGGGTGGGGGGGCGTCAACCCTGAAATCCGGTGCCCCCTTGCCCGTGGAAAGCGGTTTGCGGCGGCTTCACATCACCATGCCGCCGTCGACGACCAGCACCTGGCCGGTGACATAACGTGCGCCCGGACCGGCGAGGTAGAGCGCCGCCTGCGCGATCTCCTCCGCCTCTCCGAGCGTCGCCAGGGGGATGCGTTTCAGTAGATCCGCCTTCAGCTCCTCGCTCAGCACCGACGTCATGTCGGTGGCGATGAAGCCCGGCGCGATCGCGTTGCAGGTGATGCTGCGGGAGGCCAGCTCGCGGGCCACCGACTTGGTCAGTCCGATGAGGCCCGCTTTGCTCGCCGCGTAATTGCATTGCCCGGCATTGCCCATGAGGCCGATGACCGAGGCGATGTTGATGATGCGGCCCGAGCGCTGCTTGAGAAAGGCGCGCGTG
>CAZYJB010001196.1:0-1706 GCA_964647675.1 uncultured Verrucomicrobiota bacterium
CACGGTGTCGGCCACCCTCCGGGACCTCACCCACCAGGAGTTCGACGAGTCCAATCACTCCGCCTCGGTCTCCATCCATCAGGGTGCGACGCCCGCGATTCAGTTGACCGCGCGCCTCGCCGCGGGGGGCGGATTCGAGGTTCGCTTCCGCGCAACGGCAGGAGTCGTCTATGTCCTGGAGGGCTCGGAGGAGCTCACGCGGTGGGTCGAGGTGAAACGGTCGACGCCAGTTTCCGCGGACGGACTGATCGTGGATGAGGCTCCGAACCGCGGGCGAGCGAAGTTCTATCGCCTCCGGTCGGAGCGTCCCTGATCCGCGCCGATCAGCGAGCCGAGGCGAGGCGACGCGTGGTGGCGCGTGGCGGTGTGCGGGAAGGGGCTTCGCTGCTTTCGACCCGTGCATCCGGCGGGCGCCTCGGGCAGCCTTGGGCGGTGCCGTCGCACGACCGCCCCGCGCAAGAACGACCTGCCATGATGGATCGCGGACGCCCGCCCGTTCGTGGGACGCGCCTGCTCGTTCGCGCCGCGTTGGTCCTGGCCGGCGTGGCGGCCCTGGTGTGGTTCGCATCCGGGGTGGACTGGCGCGAGACAGGGCGACTTCTGTCGCGGCTCGGTCCCTGGGTTCTGCTGGTGCCGGTGCCCTATGCGCTGGTGTACGCGGCCGACACACTAGGCTGGCTTCTCTGCTTCCGCGCGTGGCTGCCGGCGTCCTTCGCGCGGCTGTACCGCATCCGTTGGTCCGGTGAAGCCGTCAACAGCCTGATCCCGTCCGGCTACGTCGGCGGCGAAGCGCTGAAGGTGTTTCTGCTCGCCCGCTTGGGAGTCTCCGCCTCGGACAGCGCGGTCGCGGCGGTGTTGTCGAAGACGCAGCAGAGCGTGGCGCAACTGGTGTTCGTCGGACTGGGCGCGATGGCCTTTCTGTGGCTGGGCACGGCGCCGGCCGGATTCGCGCGCGCGATGGCGCTGGTGTTCGCCCTGGGCGCCGCGCTGCTGCTGATCTGGTTCCTGTTGCAGCGCCGCGGCGTGTTTGCGTCGGTCCACGGCGTGCTGAAGCGGGTGCCGCGGCTGCCGGTCCGCTGGGTCGAAGCGGTGGGACGCCTGAGAAATCTGGACGTGCGGATTCTCACCTTCCGACGCGAGCATCCCGGGCGGCACACCGGTGCGTTCCTCGCCTATCTGACCGGGTGGCTGCTGGACACCGTCGAATTGTGCCTGGTCGGGCATCTGCTCGGCATCCCGGTTACGTGGCCCCAGGCATTGGCGGTCGAGGCGTTCGTGGGCGTGGCCAAGGCGTTGGGCGTGTTCATCCCCGGAGCGCTCGGGATCCAGGAATCCAGCATTGTGTTCCTCTGCCGCATGGCCGGCCTGCCTGATTCCCTCGGTGCGGCCTACGCGGTGATCCGTCGCGTGCGCGAGCTGCTGTTCGCGGCGCTGGGATGGGAATTCCTGCTGTGGGAGCAGGTCCGCCTGCGCGACGTGGCGGGTGGGGAATCGAAGGGCTAAACGACTCCAGGCAACTGCGCGATCTGGGGCGGCAACCCGCTGGCCAGTGGAAAGTGATCCAAGGCCCGACACAACGGACGAGCCAGCGGTGCGAGATCGATGCCCGCGGCCGGTACCGACCGAATCGCGGCTTCAACCCCCAAGCAGCCCGTTAAAAAACTGGGAGGGATCCTGTTTCCGAGGAAAGGGGCAGATGGCGAGGC
>CAZYJB010001197.1:0-1698 GCA_964647675.1 uncultured Verrucomicrobiota bacterium
GACCCGGCCAACCGCCCCGTCGCGCGGACGCGCGAGCAGGAGAATGCCCCCCACGATTGCTCCCAGCAGGAGTAAGGTGACCAACGACCACCGGAGCGCACGACCGATGAGGGCATCATCGGCGACGCCGGATTCGCCCTCGGGCTCTGACCGTTCGGGATCGCGCACGGTGATTGAGAGAACGCCGCCCTATCTCCACCTGATTCGACGCCAGCCGGCGTCGAATCAGGTGGAGAACAGAGAGGGAGGCTGCACCGGGGAACGGCCCCGACGCGAGCCCGACTTCCGCCTCGGAAAAAGCAAGAACCCCGGTCCGTCGCTCGCGCGAACGGACCGGGGTCTGCGAAGGCTGTCTCAGGGGCGGCGGCGGTTCAGGACACGCCTGTCGGCCACCGCCGCCCAGTTCCAGCCGGACTGGATCTCGATTACCGCGCCGAGCGGGATGCCGCCTTCGGCATCTCGATCAGGCGCAGGAACTGCGCGGGCCGGTCCGAGGTCACCTCGAAGCGGAACTCCCCGCCAGCGTCCGGGCTCACGGTACCGACCTCGAACCACTCGAGTTCGTCGGCGCTGCCCTCAACACGGTACGACGTACCGGCCTCGAGCGTCGCCTCGAAGACGGTGCTGCCGTCCGCCGAGCGGATCTCGAAGGTCGCCGCCGCGGCTTCCTCGGTCGAGTGGAGGCCCGGCGCACCGGTCGTGGCGCAAGGCATGGTCACGCACTGGGTCGTGGTGCTGCACGGGCTGCTGACCACCACGCAGTACTGGTCGTTCTCCCAATCGGGATTCTTGACCACCAGGCATTGCTCGGTCTCGCCGGGGATCACCTCGCCGTTGCGCTTCCACTGATACGTGTAGGTTTCGGTCCCGGTGACCTCCGCGCACAACTTGACCAGCGTGGCGTCGCACGGACTCGGAGTGGCGCAGACCACTTCGATCATCGTCAACTGGATCGCCGGACCCGCGTCCACGATGACTCCGAACTTGTCGGTCGGACCCGGCACGAAGCCGGCGCCGTTCGCGAGAGCATCGTCGATCATCGCCTGTGCGTTCGGTCCGACCGTGGAGAACACGCCCGTCGCCGGCAGCGGACCGCCGATGAAGTGCCAGATGGCGACCTGGATGTCCACGTAGCTGCCGATCTTGTGGTTGATGATGTAGTTCACGTAATCGAGGTTCGTCCGCGGAACGTGCGCGGGAGCCTCGGCGGGAATCGCCTGGTCGGTCCGGTAGAATGTGACGACGTACGGGACGCCCGTGTTGATCTGGGCCTCCTGCTTGAGGCACCAGGCGGTGTTGCTGATCGTGTTCTGGACCAGGATGCCTTCCGGGAGACCGCTGAAGATCTCACGCAGATACACCTGGCCCGAGCGCACCTCGCGCACGATCATGCTGTAGTTGCCGGACAACTGTTGATCCATCGGGGGCAGGAGACAGCGCGAGAGCGGCGTCACGGTCACTTCGATCTCGGGCCCGGGGCAGTGAATGCCCGCGTCGAGCGTATTGTTGGTCTCACCGGAGACCAGCGTGACGCACACCGTACGGCCTTCGGCATCGGCGTCGCTATCCAACGCGTCGTCGCCCACGTTCGCCACCGTCAGCACATAGCCCGACGGCGCGAGGAACTTCACGTAGTACGAGCCGGGTGCCAGGTTATCGAACCCGTAGATGCCGTTCCCATCGGTCACGTCCGTGTCC
>CAZYJB010001198.1:0-1697 GCA_964647675.1 uncultured Verrucomicrobiota bacterium
GGGGGCGCCACCGTCGACACGATGATCCCGATCGGTGACCCCGCGCCCTTCCGTGACGGCGACGGCGCCGGATATTGGAACGCGGGTTCCGCGGCGGATCGGGGCATCGCGTCGGTCACTCCCGGAGCCATCGCCTGGGTCGAGGTGCGCGCGTGGGCGCTGGCCGCGGGGACAACCTTCGAGGAGGCCGATCGGGTGGGCGGTTTGCGCGGGCGTTCCGGCGTTTTCCAACTCCGGACCGGAGGCGATGGGGCGCCCCCGACAGTCCCGGCATGGCTCACGTCCCTGTCGAGCTTCGCGCTGGTGTCCGGGCTCGCCACCGCCATCGAGACGCAGCCCGCCGGACTGGAAGTCGATCTCGGTCAGCCCTTCTCGCTGAGCGTGACCGCGGTCGGAACGGGGCTCACCTACCAGTGGCTGCGCGATGCGACGACGATCTCCGGCGCGACCGGGTCGACGTTCAACGTCGCGGTCTCGGACCTCATCCATTCAGGCGACTACCAAGTGGTTGTCCGCGGCCTGCTCGGCAGCGTCACCAGCTCGGTGGCGCGGGTGAGTGTCCGCGTACGCCACGACTTCGCGCTGGGCCCGGAGGTCGAGGTCATCTCCGGAGCGCGGTTCAGCGTGCCGATCACCGTCGTGACCGCCGGCAACTTGAGCGGCGGCACCCTTGGCATCCGGTTCAATCCGCAACACTTCACGGCGCCCGCCGTCACGTGGTCCCCGGCGCTTTCGAACGCGGTAATCCGGGTACTCACCCCCACCGAGGGCGACCTGCGCATCCTGTTCAACCAACCCGGGCAGGCCATCCCGGCCGGGACACAGGCGCTGGCCCAGATCTCGTTTCGCGCGCGTACCACGTCGACCAATCGCGAGTCGTCCCTGCAACTCGCCGCCCAGAATCTCACCGATCCGGCCGGCAAAACGGTGAGCACCGGCATCCGCGTGACAGGCACGACCGTGCACATTGCGGAGTCGAGGTTTGTTGCCGACCTCAACGGGAACAACCGCCTCGATGTGGGTGACGCCACACTGCTTCGCCGCCTGGCCCAGCGACTCGACACCCCGCAGCCGTGGGAAATCACACGACGCGACCTCACCGGCGACGGGGCGCTCGACGAGGCTGATGTCCAGACGTTGCTGCGCATTCTCACGCTCCTCGACCCCTCACCGGCCGGCTCGCTCGCACCCGTCGGCCCCACCATGACGCCCCGCTTCGAACTCCTCCTCGCCCAGGAGGACGGCGCGCGGGGTCCGCTCCTGGTCGCGCGTGTCATGCTGCGCGATCTCGACCAGCCTGTGTCGGGTGCGCAGTTCACCCTGGCCTACCCAACGGCGGCGGTGCGCCTGGTCTCGGCCTCCGCGCTCCTGGTGGGTCCGATGGTTCCACCCGGCGCCGGTCCGGTCTGGAACGCGGAACCGGGCCACCTCTTTACCGAGGAGTCCGGGCGAATTCATTTCGCCGCCGCGGCGTCGATGCGTTGGACGTCCGCCACCGGCGTGCTGGCGGAACTCACCTTCGCGGTGCAGCCGGGGTCTTCGCGGCGTCCGACCTGGTCCATCGACCTGACGGCCAGCGAACTGTCCGTGGACGGTCACCGACTCGAGCCGGGCGGGACGTTCTCGGAATTCTTTTCCGGACGCGCACCCGTTGCCCCCCGCGTCACCACGGTAGCCATCACCGGCGACGGCGATCT
>CAZYJB010001199.1:0-1696 GCA_964647675.1 uncultured Verrucomicrobiota bacterium
GTCACCGTGACCCCGGTGCTTTGCTACTTCCTGTTGCCGGAGAGCCGGGGAGTCCAGGCGGAGCACGAACCGCGATTCGTCCGGTGGCTGAAAAGCCGTTACGCCCCCGTGCTGGAATCGGCGTTGAACCGTCCTGCGTGGGTGGTGGTTCCAGCGGTCGTGGCTTTGGCCGCTGCCCTGGTCTCAACCACCCGGCTCGGCCGCGCCTTCCTGCCGGAGTTCAACGAGGGTACGTTGACCATCAGCGCGGTGACCCTCCCGGGGACGTCCCTGGCGGAGTCCGACGCCCTTGGCCGTGTGGTCGAGAACACTTTGCTGAGCTTTCCCGAAGTGGTTTCCGTGGCCCGCCGCACCGGCCGCGCCGAACTCGACGAGCACGCCCAGGGCGTGGAATCGGCCGAACTGGACGTCTCCATGGTCATGAAGGAGCGGACCAAGGCGGAATTCCTGGAGGCCTTGCGCTCCTCCTTCAGCCAGGTCCCCGGCGTCAATATCACCATCGGGCAACCGATTTCCCATCGCATCGACCACATGCTCTCCGGCACGCGGGCAAACATCGCGGTGAAGATCTTCGGCCCCGACCTCTACCGGTTGCGCACGCTGGCGGAACAGGCGCGCCAAGCGATGCAGGGCGTGCCGGGAGTCGTGGATCTGTCCGTCGAACAACAGACCGAGGTTCCGGTGCTCAAAGTGCGCTTTGATCGCGAAGCCATGGCACGCCACGCGCTGACGCTTCGTGAGGTGGCACGCACCCTGGAGGCAGCCTTGCAAGGCGTGAAGGTATCGAGCGTGCTCGAAGGCCAGAGTTCCTTTGACCTGGTGGTGCGTCTGGCCGACGCCGGCGAATGGCGGCTTGAAACACTGGGTTCGCTGCTGGTGGACACGCCTTCCGGAGCCCGCGTGCCCCTTGGTTCCCTGGCCAGCATTCGGCGGGAGACCGGCCCGAACCAGATCCTGCGCGAACAGGTGGAGCGGAAGATCGTTGTGCAATGCAATGTGTCGGGACGCGACGTGACCGGGGTCGTGCGCGACCTTCAGCGCCTCGTGAATCCTCTGCTCGCCGGGATTCGCGATTACCGCGTCGAGTACGCGGGACAATTCGAGAGCGCCGCGGAGGCCGGCCGCACCCTGACCCTGGTGGGTGTGGGCGTGGTGATCGGCATCGGCTTCCTGCTGCACCTCGCGTTCAAGTCCGCACGGGATGCCGCTCTGGTGATGCTCAACCTGCCTCTCGCCCTCATCGGGGGAGTCGCGGGCGTCTTCGTCAGCGGCGGGATCCTCAGCGTGGCCTCCTTGATCGGGTTCATCACCGTGTTCGGCATCGCCACCCGCAATGGCATCATGCTCGTGTCGCATGTCCGCTACCTCCAGGAGCGCGAAGGCGTATCCAATCTTCGGGAAGCGGTTCGGCGAGGCGCGATGGAGCGGATCGTCCCCATCCTGATGACCGCGCTCGCCGCCGGCCTCGCGCTGATCCCTTTGGCCCTTGGCGGTGGCAAGCCCGGCAACGAGATCCAAACCCCGATGGCCATCGTCATCCTCTTTGGGCTCCTGACGTCGATGGTGCTCAACATGATCGTCGTTCCGGCGCTGTACCTGCGCTTCGGCCGGCCGGCGGTCGCGGCGGGTCCCACCTCCGTCTCCATCGCTTGAACTCAACCCTCCTCGCATCGCTATGAGAGCATCCAAACGTTGC
>CAZYJB010001200.1:0-1466 GCA_964647675.1 uncultured Verrucomicrobiota bacterium
GAGTGCGCCTGCCCGACGGCATGCGGGTGGTCAAGCTGAGCGATCAGCCGTCCGCAGTCTCGCTGCGTGTCGGACACTTCCTGCGCTGCTTTGCCGAGGCGGTGGGAATCGTGATCCTCGTGGCGCTGCTCTTGATGGAATGGCGGTCCGCGCTGGTCGTCGCGACAGCCATTCCGCTCACCGTGGCGCTCACCTTCGTCGGCATGCACGCGCTGGGAATTCCGCTGCACCAGATCTCGATAGCGGCGTTGATCATCGCGCTCGGCATGCTGGTGGACGATCCCGTGGTGGCTTCGGATGCGATCAATCGCGAACTGGCCGCGGGGCGTCCGGCGCTCGAGGCAGCGTGGTACGGTCCCTGGCGACTGCGGCGGGCCATCCTGTTCGCGACAGTGATCAACATCGTGGCTTTCCTGCCGCTGAGCCTGCTGCCGGGGGACAAGGGCGCGTTCATTCTGGCGCTCCCGCTGGTGGTCACCCTGGCGCTCGGTGCCTCGCGCCTCGTCTCGGTCACCTTCGTCCCGCTGGTCGGACTGCACCTGCTGCGCGGCCAGCGCAGTCTCGAGGAGGGGGCGGAACCGCGGCGCGCGCCGGTGTTTCGACAGGTCGACGCGCTGCTGCTTTGGCTCGTGCCCCGCTACCGTCGCCTGCTGGAACTGGCGCTCGCGCGGCCCGCGCGATGGATCACGCTGTGCTATGCACTCCTCGCGCTGAGCTTCGGGGCGGTGCCGTTTTTCGGTTCGCAGTTTTTTCCGCCCGCCGAGCGCAACCAATGTCTCATCGATGTGGAACTGCCCGCCTCGGCGTCGATCTTCCAGACCCGGGAAGTCATGGCGGCGATCGTCACGCGGCTGCGCGGGCATCCCGAGGTGGTGAGCGCCGGTTTGTTTCAGGGCGGCACCGCGCCGCGGTTCTACTACAACGTCGCCCCGCGCGAGCCGGCGCCTTACCTCGCGCAGGTGCTGGTGAACACACGCACGGCGCACGAGGTGCCGCCTCTGGTCGCGCAGCTGCGGCGCGAGTTCGACGCCTCGATCGCCGGCGCGCGCGTCCTGGTGCGCGAACTCGAACAGGGGCCGCCGGTCGAGTACCCCATCCAGGTCCGACTCTCGGGTGAGGACCTCGATGTGTTGCGCGGTCTGGCGGACGAGGCGGCGGCCGCGGTGCGGAAGGCCGGCGGATACAAGGTCAACGACGACCTCGGCTGGCGCATGCCGACCCTGCGTGTCGACATCGACCAGGCCAAGGCCAGCAGCCTCGGTGTGGTGAACACGCTCATCGGCCGCGTCATGCAGTCCGCCTTCGGCGGCCTGAAGGTCACCGAACTTCGCGAGGGCGATCACCTCGTGCCCGTCATCATCCGGCTCGCCGTCGATGAGCGGAATGAGGCCGCGAAGATCCGCTCCCTGTACATCGAGTCGCAGAGCACACGCCCGGTGCCGATGAGCAGCTTTGCCGACGTGGGG
>CAZYJB010001200.1:1476-1695 GCA_964647675.1 uncultured Verrucomicrobiota bacterium
GTCACGGTGCGCGCGTTTTCGCACGTGGGCGAACTGCCGTCGCAGGTGCTTGCGCGGGCGCAGTCCGCCTTGCAGGAATTGCGCCGCCGGCTGCCGCCCGGCTATCGCATGACCTTCGACGGCGAAGCCAAGGAACTACGGCAGAGCCAGTCCGAGATGGGCACGGTGATGGGCGTCTCGATTGCCCTGATCGCCATCGCGCTGGTGCTGCAGTTCAAC
>CAZYJB010001201.1:0-1689 GCA_964647675.1 uncultured Verrucomicrobiota bacterium
GCCATTGAGGAAAATTCGCGAGTCGGCGCCATTGAGCACGCCAATCATCAAGAACACGCACCCTATCAATCCAATCGGTAGCGACGTCATGGGTACGCTCCTGGTGCAGGGGCTGGTTTAAGTGGTTGCACTGGCGGAACTTGTTCAGGCGCCGGTTGCATTACGACAGACGGCGGAATCTCTCCGACGGCAGCCGGCTTGGCCAGCTATGGGAATCCTCCGATGGAGCCGCCACCTGGCGGAGCGTGCTCAACTTAAACGGGGCCCTGGCCGCCGACGAGGCAGGCAATCTTTACCTCGCCACCAGTTACCTCCCGGGAAATCCCGGCAGTTGGGCGAGCACGCTTAATTATTACCGCGTGCGAATGGGCGTCACCGACCCGATCACCGGTGATATCACATGGACCGTCATCGATCAGTATCCCGGTTCTGGACAAATCAGCCATTCTCCGCGGTCAGTCACCATCCGTCCGCGTGGCGATGCCTCGTTGCCAGCCGAAATCTGGTTGGCCGGCACTGCGATCGACGCCAAGACCTTCAAGAATTCCTTCCCGTTTGTCCGGCGCAGTCTGGATGGCGGCGCGACCTGGGCAACGGTGAATCCGTGGCCGGTGCCCAGCGGATACAGCTTCCAGGCCGGAGGGGTGGTCGCAGGGGCCGATGTCAATGGAACGGCCTATGTTTCCGTCTCCTACCGAAAGAAAGCCGGCAAGACTTCGCAAGACCACTGGCTGACCTATCGCAGCCTGAACCATGGTGCGACTTGGACGCTCGTGGACACGATGCCCTCCGGCACGACTTCCGCCGGTTTTGCCGCGGACACGCTGGGCCGCGTGTTCATCGCGTGCGACGACGCCGTCGTTCGAGTCAGCGAGGATGGCGGCACCACCTGGGCCAATGCCGACGTCGTCGGCGGATGCGTGGCCGCTGACACGGCAGGGAATGTCTTCATTGGGGACCACCACACCACGGATGGGGTCATCTACAGATTGCCCGCCCCGTGATTTCAACCGGCTCTTGGGTCTTCACCGCATTGTCAGTGGTGCCAAAGAAATGGCGGCTTCGTCGGAATGGGTGAGATCCTATCCCAGGTGGCCGACCAGACGCCCAAGGTTATCGAGGCCGTCGAAAGTCGGCTGCCGAAGGAGTTCCCGGGCTACATCGCAGATTCAATCCTTCGGGGGCTGAAGTCACAGGCCGGGAAGCTCGCGGTGTCCCGTTCGACCTGGCTTCCGACATGGTTCCGTCCACTCATGAGCCATCTCATCGCCGCTCGGGCGAGAGATGCGCCGCGAATCCGCCATGGCGCGCCACCGCGAGGCGCAGCGTTTCGCGGCCCTGAACAAGACGGCGTTCCGTGACAACGGCATTGGGATCGGGATCGGGAATGGTTGCGCCGGCAACCGGTGCGGCGTCCAGCCAGACTTGAAGCTGGAATCGTCCGGTCGGCAGGAAGCGCAGCGGCACTTCAATCGTGCGCGCGTGGTTGGCGGAAAGTCCGCCGAGATACCATTCGGCCCCGCGGCGCCGGGCGGTCACCAGGTATTCACCCGCGTGCGCCGCGACGACCCGCGTCTCGTCCCACCACGTGGGCACCTGCTTCAGGAAGTCGAACCCGGCCTGACCTTCGTACGCCGTGGGGAAGTCCGCCAGCATGGGGGTCGGGTTGTCGAAGCAGACGTACTTGGC
>CAZYJB010001202.1:0-1689 GCA_964647675.1 uncultured Verrucomicrobiota bacterium
GCCAGTCCGCGAAAACAATCACCTGTTTCTCGCCGATGTCGGGGATGGCATCCACGCGCGTGTTCACGATCGCGTAGTAGCCGACCGCTCCAATGGCCGCGACGGCAAGCACGACGAGGAACGCGTGTTTCAGACACCACCGGATGAGGCCGTCAACCATAGGTCAGGGTTTGTGTTGATCGTGGCCTTGCGCTTTCGGCGTACTCGCAGGCGGCGACGGGGATGCAGACGCACCATTTGTCGGAGGAGTCGCCCCGCCGTGTTGATGTCCGGCGGCGGTGGCCTGGCCTTCCTTGTAGAACAGGCTCGGCAGGCCGCGAATCTGGAATTGGCTGTCGAGCAGGAAATTCCCGCGAGTCACCACCTTGTCGCCTTCGCTGAGCCCGCTCAGCACAGCATAGGAATCGTCGGTACGTGGGCCGGTTACGATTTCGACCGGCGCGAACTGGCCTTTGCTCTTTTCGACATACACAAGCTTACGCACGCCGCTGTCCAGCACGGCGGTCACGGGCACGGCGAGAACAAGTTGATCGCCTTCCGGCTTGGCGCTCGCGGGCGCTCCGGGGATCTGAACGAGTGCCATTTTGCAAACCGGGCATTGGCCGGGCTGCGGTTGCAGCACGAGCGGGTGCATCGGACAACTCCACTGCCCTTCAAAGCCGGTGGGCGCGGGCTTGCCATCCGCCAGAAGTTCGGCGCGAATCACCGCGCTGACAAACATCCCGGGCTTCAACCTGTGCTCCGTGTTGTTGATGTTGAGCAGCACTTTGACCGTGCGCGTTTCCTCGTTCAGCACCGGACTGACGAACCAGACACGCCCGGTGAAGCTCTGGCCGGGGACTGCCTCCGATTTGGTTTCGACCATCTGGCCGTATTGCACCCAGGTCAGTTCGTGTTCGTAGATGTCGAGATACACCCAAACGGATTCGAGGTTCGCGAGCCGATAAAGCATGTCGCCCGGCTTTACCATCGCCTTCTGCACGACCATCTTTTCCGTGACCGTGCCGGCGATGGGAGAAAACAGCGTGAGGCGTTCGTGGATTTTCCTTGTCCGCACCAGCTCATCAACCTGTTCCTGCGTCAAGCCCCAGCGGAGAAGCTTGCGAGTGGACGATTCGACAAGGTTGGAACTGCGCGCACTCTCCAAGGCAATCAACATTTCCTGCTGCGCCACGACCAGGTCGGGACTGTAAATCTCCACCAGATGGTCGCCCAATTTCACTTCGACGCCGGTGTAATCCACGAACAAACGCTCCACGTAGCCTTCGACCCGCGCGGTGACGTTGGCCAGCGCGGTCTCGTTGTATTGCACCTTGCCGACCGCGCGAATCTCGCGACTCAGTTTGCTACGCTTCACCGAAACGGTTTCCACGCTCGCCATGGCGCGGGCGTGATCGGACAATTCCAGCATCCCACCTTGCGCTTCGTAAATCGGCATCATGTCCATTCCCATGCTGTCCTTGCGCGGCGTCTGGCTGACTTCGCCGGGCATCATGGTGGACCGGTAAGACGTGATTTTGGATGAAGCGGTCTTTCCACTTGGCGCTGCGTTTGTGCTCACCCCCGCCACGTTGGGCGTAGGCGCTCCGTTTGTGTGCCCGGTGTGGTCTGCGCCAGAAGTCGCGTTCTCGTGCGAAGATCCTCTGGAGA
The DNA here is from genome assembly GCA_964647675.1 of uncultured Verrucomicrobiota bacterium. Lineage (GTDB taxonomy): Bacteria > Verrucomicrobiota > Verrucomicrobiia > Limisphaerales > CAIMTB01 > CAIMTB01. The sequence goes on from CAZYJB010001202.1 coordinate 1,651, forward strand.
GCAGAAATGCGCCGAGGCCGACGACGACCACAACCGCCA
>CAZYJB010001203.1:0-1688 GCA_964647675.1 uncultured Verrucomicrobiota bacterium
CGGCAAGATGGACATGGCGGGACGATGGTCTGCGCGGATGCCGGCGTAAATCCTGGACTCAGATTGCAGGAAAGGTGGGGCGCCACGTCCCGGTGGCGCCGCGGGAGTGGCGAAGGGCGGTGGTGACCATGCAGCGGTGGCTCGGCCGGGACGCCGAGCCCTCCCGGGAACTCTTCGCGAAAGCCGGTTGCCGCCCGCGCTGCGATTCCTACACTGCGCGCCCCATGCTGGATCTTGCCGGACTCAACCCGCAGCAGCGCGAGGCGGTCATGACGCTCGAGGGACCCGTCATGATTCTCGCCGGTGCCGGCACGGGGAAGACGCGCGTGATCACGCATCGCATTGCGTGGGCGCTGGCCAAGGGCATCGCGCCGGGAAACATCCTGGCGGTCACCTTCACCAACAAGGCGGCGCGCGAAATGCTGGAGCGCGTGCGCCAGTTGGTGCCGCGCCGGAAGTCGGCGAACGGCGAGAAGCCCGAGCAGCCCACGCTATGCACCTTCCACTCGTTGTGCGTGCGCATCCTGCGCCGGCACATCGAGCGCCTGGGCTACAAACCCAATTTCTCGATCTACGACGAGACCGAGCAGCTCGGCGTGCTCAAGCGCGTCCTCGGAAACGTGCACCAGTCGGCCGGCAGTTCGAAGCCGCGCGACGTGCTGGCCGTGCTCAGCCGCATCCGCAACGCAGCCGCGGGTGAACGTCTCGCGGTGGATCCCGGCGCGCTCGCGCTGGCGCGGCATTTGCAACGCAGCTACGAATCCGCCCTGCGCGCGGCGAATGCCGTGGATTTCGACGGTCTGATCCTGCTCACGCTGCGGCTGTTCCAGGAACATCCCGAGGCGCTCGAGGAATGCCGCCAGCGCTATCGGTTGGTGATGGTCGACGAGTACCAGGATACCAATGGCGCTCAGTTCGAGTTGGTGCGCGCGCTGGCCGAGGGACACCGGAACCTGTGCGTGGTCGGCGACGACGACCAGAGCATCTACGGCTGGCGCGGCGCGCAGATTGCCAACCTGCTCGACTTCGAGAAGACGTTCGCCGAGGTGAAAACTGTCCGCCTCGAACAGAACTACCGCTCGACCAACACCATTCTCAGCGCCGCCAATCACGTCATCCGCAACAACCCGCGCCGGCGCGGGAAGACGCTCTGGTCGAAGCACGGCGAGGGCGAAAAGATCCGCATCGTCGGTTGCGACACGGACGAGGCGGAGGCGCAGTTGGTGGTCGACGAAATCCAGCTCGCACGGATGTCGCGTGAGATCCCGTGGCGCGATCAGGCGATCCTGTTCCGCACCAACCAGCAGTCGCGCGCCATCGAGGCCGCCTTGCGCCGCGGCGGCGTGCGCTACCGCATCGTGGGCGGCCAGTCGTTCTTCGACCGCCTGGAGATCCGCGACTTCGTGGCCTACCTCAAGGTGCTCAACAATCCGAACGACGACGCGAGCCTGCTGCGCATCGCGAACGTGCCGGCTCGCGGGTTGAGCGACGTCACGCTCGAGCGCGTCATCGCGGCCAGCCACGAGCGCAAGAGCTCGGTGTTCACCACCATGCGGCACACCGACGTGCAGGCCATGTTCCCGGAGCGCGCGCGGGAAAGCCTGAACGCGTTCATCCAGTTCGTGGAGGGCGCCCGCCAGCGGTTGGAGCAGGCGACCGCCGGACAACCGCTCGCACCGTGGGCGGAG
>CAZYJB010001204.1:0-1687 GCA_964647675.1 uncultured Verrucomicrobiota bacterium
GAACCAGGGCGGAGATACGGTTGGTGAACCAGGCATGGTCCTGGGCCTGCGCCCGCGGCAGCCAGGCGATGTTGTTCGGCACGACCACCGGGCCGGTGCGTTTGAAGTCGTCGAGTTTGCTGCGCCACTTCCGGATCTCGCCGTGCCCGTCGGCGAAGGTGAATCCGGCGGCGTTTCCGTGGCGTCCGGACGGCGCATCGAGCCACGGGTTGTTATTGAAGCGGGCGAGATCGTCGAAGGGGAAGAAGTGCGAGTCGTTGATGCTGTTCTCGTGTTCGTCGAGCAGGGTGTAGACATCAGACGGGCCGGGTCCGGTGAGGTCCCCGAGCTTGAGCGTGCGACGGCGGCTGGCGGAGGCGCCATCGGCGTAGCGGCCGACCCAGGGGGTCTGCGTGTCGCCCATGAATGCATTCATGGCGTAGCTGCGGTTGCGCGGCACGATGCGCGTGCCGCTGCGCAGGCCGGCGCGGTCGGCGGGGCAGCGGAACACGTCCTTGCTGGTGAGGTAGCGCCAGGTGGGACTGTTGGTGATGAACCGGTCGTCGACCGCTTCGGGCACGGAGAAGACGTTGCCCTCGGCCCAGGCGGGGGCGGTGCGGCTGGAGGTGGGGCCGAGCGCCGTGTCGTCGAAATCGCCGGCATAGAGGATGAGGGCGAGCCCGAGTTGTTTGGCGTTGCTCATGCACGCGACGCCCTGGGCCTTGAGCTTCGCCTTGCTCAAGGCGGGGAGCAGCATGCTGGCGAGGATCGCGATGATGGCGATGACCACCAGCAGTTCGATCAAGGTGAACGCCGTGCGATGGCACGGGCGGAGACGCAGACGGATCCTGGACGGGACGGGAGAAAGGATAGGGTGCTTCCTCATGGGAGCGGTCGGTGAGGGTCCCAGTTCAGCGGAGATCCGACGACGGCGCTAGCATGGCCAGATCCTTTGCTTGGACGATTCGATCACTCCGGGCGCGGCGGGCGGCCCTCGCGGAAATCGCGCGGCGACTGGCCGAACGCGCGTTTGAAACGTTTGTCGAAGTAGCTCTGGTCGGCGAAGCCGGTGTCGCTTGCGATGTCCGCGATCGACCGCTGGGTTTCCTTGAGGAGGCGCGCGGCGTTGGCGAGACGCACGTGATTGACGTAGGCGACGAGCGTCATGCCGGCGACGCGCTTGAAGGTGCGGGCCAGTTGCGGGGCGCTGAGACGCGCGAGTCGGGCAGCGTCCGCCACCGTGATGCGGTCCGCGGAGCGTTCGCGGATATGGTCGAAGAGCGGTTTGAGGCGCAGCGAGCGTTGTTGCTGGCGCAGGAACTCCCAGCGCAGCACTTCGGTGGCCTGGAGGTGACCGGCCAGAGGGTACAGCACCTCGAGCAGCGCAGCTTTGCACCCCGCGCGATGCAACGCGTCGTCGGTCCGCTTGAAGTACCGCTCCAGCAGCGTGGCCAGGGCGTTCCAGAGCGCGGGTGCCGCGGCATCGCTGGCGCGCAGGATGTGCGGGTGCTGGTCCGTTTTGGAGTAGAACGGCAGGAGGAAGGCGTAGTCGTGGGTGGGCGAGCCCAGGCTGTAGACCAGTTCCGGCAGGAAGCTCACCACCACCACCCGGGAGTCGAAACCGGGGAAGTCGACCACGTGGTGCAGCTTGAGGTTGTCCACCACCAGCAGGTCGCCGGGATTGAGCCGCGCCTCCTGACGGCCCATG
>CAZYJB010001205.1:0-1681 GCA_964647675.1 uncultured Verrucomicrobiota bacterium
GCGCAGCCCGTCGATGGTGATCGGCTCACCCGAATAGACGATGCGGGTCGAGGGCGCCCACGCGGTAGCGCGATCGAGCAGTCGGTGAATCAACAGTGTCGAAGGCGGGCCCGCGCACGGAAATAGTTCGTGGGACGTCATGGCAGGTGGTCTCGCCAGCATAGCTGCGTGATTGGAGGCAGGTCACGCCGACCTTTGACGTATCCACGTTTTTCCCTCCAGCGCCGGGTGACTGCGGGGTCGTGCGCTTCAGGGCGGGTCGAGCGGGTGCTTGACCGTGTCGGCGGGGTCGAGCGGGTCAGGAGCGAGCTCGACCCCCCAGCCTGCGGAAGTCACGCGCAATGCGTGGGCCACGCGCGGGAAGATCTGCACGAGATCGCCTGCCACCAGGTCGATCTCGAGGCGTTCCCCGGAGTCGAGATCGAGGGCGGTGAGCCGCACGGCGCCGCACATGAGATACACCGTCTCGCGCTTGGCGTGGTGGTAGTGATTGCCGCGCACGGTCCCGGAGAGCAGTTCGATCGCGGCCAGATAACGGATGCCGTCGAGGCCATTGACCAGTTGGACCAGTTCGCCCTGGGGCAGGGACACCCTCCGCTGCAGAGGGGCATCCGGCGAGGTGGGGATGGCGAGGCGCGGCAATGACCGATGAATGACGCGTCCGCCAAGATGCGATTGGGCAGGGTTCATGGGACGTTTACCAAGCCATCATCAGGGCAGGAGACCGACGCCGGTCGGGGACGGCGGCGGGCCGAGCCCGTCCGCAGCCTTGGTTTCGCCCGCGGCAGGCGTTTCGCGGAAGAGATTGATCAGCGCGGGATTCGCTCGGAAAACCTCCTCCGAACTGGGCGCGAGTTCACCTGTCCGGATGGTGGCCACCTCGGTCAGCAGCGGATCCATCTCCTCAACGACGGGTTTCGCGGCCGCGAGCGCGGATTCAAATTCAGCTTCGCGCCCGCAGTACCGGGCAAGGGCGAGGCTCCGCAGGGCGAGGCCCCGCACCCGGCGCTGGTCGCGTTCCGTCCGACGCTGTTCGGGGCGCGTGGCGAGGCGCTCGAGTTCGCGCAACGCATCGCGAAACGACGGTTCCCCCGCCTGCCAGGTGTCGGCGAGGTCGACCTCGAATCGGCCCTGGTGTTCGCGCATGACCAAAGTGAATCGCGGCGCCTCGGGGCGGGACGTGAGGAAGGTGAACTCGAGGCGGTCGTAGAGGTCACGGAATCTCCCGTCCTGATACTGGCTTCCCGGAGCGCCGGTCTCGGCGGCAACGGTTCCCACCCGGGTCAGCGCGTTCGTGCCGACTTTGAACACGTGATCCACGGTCGAGCGCCAGCCCTTGCGATCGCCGTGGGCTTCGCGCACGAACAGGTAGGGAGCCTTCCACGCGACCCGCTCATGAAGCGCGGCGGTGATCGCCGCGGCGTCGGGTCCGCCGGATCTCCCGGCCTGCGGGATGAGGCAGCGGATGGTCCAGTCGCGATCGCCCTGGCTCACGCGGAGCTTGTAGACGCCGAGTTCGTCGTCGAAGGCCCGGGTCGCCACGACGCGCACCGGGTCGGACAGCAATTCCACCGCCTCGGGCGCGCGCGGTCCGCAGCCGGCCATCAGCACCCCCAGGCTCAGGCCCAGGGCCAGTCCCCACCGGGCGGGGCGCGGCGGGGGGGGGGGAATGGAAGCAAGC
>CAZYJB010001206.1:0-1680 GCA_964647675.1 uncultured Verrucomicrobiota bacterium
GCGGTCGACGAACGACCACTTGAGCCCGGTGGAGAACCCCGCTCCACCGCGTCCGCGCAGCCCGGATTTCAGCACCTCGTCGCGCAGCTGCTCCTGGGGCGTCTGCTTCTTGCCGTCGGGCAGTTCGCGCACGCCCAGCGCGAGACAGCGCTTGAGCGTGTCGTAGCCGCCGTGGCGGACATAGCAGTCGATGTCCGGGGTGTAACCCGCGGCATCCGCGTTTTTTAGAATGAGCCGGTACTCCTGCGGCATGGTGTCTTGACGTTCAGCGTCGTTGCCCTACCGTCAGCCGCGCACCGGGTTGCCCGATGGTGTAACGGTAGCACAGCAGACTCTGGATCTGTTTGTCATGGTTCAAATCCATGTCGGGCAGCCATCTTCCCTTCCTCAGGGATGACACCGGCTGATGATGGCATCCGCCTTCCCCGGCGTGACCCCTTCGTGGAACGCGTCGTTGACCATCAAAACCGGCGCGGTCCCGCAACCGGCGAGACACTCCACGAACTCCACGGAAAATGTGCCGTCGGGCGTGGTCTGAACGCCGTGGGCCTCGGGATTGAGCCCGAATTTGCGGCACAGGTGCTGATGCAAGTTCGCACTGCCGCCGAGCGCACAGCTCAGCGTGCGGCAGACTTTGAACTGATGCTTTCCGGCCGGCGTCTGCCGGAACATCGGATAGAAGGTCACCAACTCGTGCACGTTGATCGGCTGCAGCTTGAGCTTCGCCGCGGTCCAGTCCACCGCCTCCCTGGGCAGCCATCCGAAATGCTCCTGCAACGCGTGCAGCAACATCAGCGAGGCACTGCGCCGGTCGGGATAATGCGAGATCAACTCATCGATCTCGGCCTCGAGAGCGGGCGGCACGGCGAGACTCATCGCGACGCCTCCAGGAACCACAGGCTCTTGTCGAGATCCCGAGACACGCCAGTCAGCAGGTCCGCGGTATCGGCGTCGCCCAGTTTCCCCGCCTCATCGATCGCCGATCGCACGCTGGCGGACGCGGCGGCAAATCGCGCGGTCAAGGCGGCGAGCACCGCTTTCGGTTCCGACAGATCGGCCGCCGGCCATTCATCGAGCGCCGAGGCCGAGGCGGCCATGCGGACCGTTCCGCATGCAATGCCGCCGAGTTGCACGATGCGTTCGGCCACGTCGTCGAGCTTGCCTTCGGCCGAGCCGGCCACGTCGTCGAACAGTTGGTGGAGGGAGTAGAAGCCCTCGCCGCGCACGTTCCAGTGCGCCTGCTTGGACTGGGAGTAAAGGTCGGACAGGTCGGCCAGGACCTGGTTGAGCAGGGCGGCCAATGCCGGCCGCGACTTGGCGGGAACCGAGTTGGCGGTGGGATTCAGCTTCGCGCGGGCCATGGTTTGCTCCTTTCCATCCACGTCATCAGCGATCGCATTCGCCCATGACGAAATCGAACGATCCCAGGATCGCGGTGACGTCGGAAATCATGTGGCCGGGCAGCAGTTCGGCGAGGATGCTGAGGTTGACGAACGACGGCGCCCGGATCTTGAGACGGTAGGGTGTGCCGCCGCCCTTGCTGAGAATGTAGAACCCCAGCTCGCCCTTCGGATTCTCGGCACCGAAGTAGATTTCGCCGGGTGGCGCGTTCACGCCCTGGGTCACCAGCAGAAACTGATGGATCAGTTCCTCCATGCCCGTGAGCACCTTCTGCTTGGG
>CAZYJB010001207.1:0-1679 GCA_964647675.1 uncultured Verrucomicrobiota bacterium
TCGGTTTCGCGCTGGCGTATGCAATGACCATGTGGTCGCTGGCATTCCTGACCCTCGGAGTCTTCCGGCGATTCTGCGCGCGTCCGAATCCCTTCCTGCGCTATGTCGCCGATGCGTCCTACTGGATGTATCTGGTCCATCTGCCGGTCGTGGTCTGGCTGCAAGTGGCGGTGGCTGAGTGGCCACTGCACTGGTCTCTTAAGCTGGGGTTGATCTCGGCGGCGACGATCGCGGTGGCCTTGGTGACCTATGATCTCATGGTGCGGTCGACCTTCGTGGGCCAGACGTTGAACGGCCGGCGACGCGAGCGCGTGATCTTCAGTGCACTCCGGGCGGGCCTCGGGCGGTTGCGTGTGTCACGGAGAGGGGCGACTGCGAAAGCGGCCGCGTGACCCTGCGCTGACGGGCAGGGCGCATCGCCTCCGGCGTCGCGCCCAGTCGCCGCGCGGGAAACCATCCCGGGGTCGCGCTTCCGCGCAACCCGGGGCCAGGGAATCATCCGCGTTGCGGTGGGCAGAAACGCGTGGGAATGGGTTCGCGGAAGCGTGCGAGCGCCGCCTGACGGCGTCGGCGACAACGATGGTAGCCGCGGGTGTGCAACCCGCGCTCGCAAGGATTGTCGAACGGATTCGCGGGAACGGATCGGTGCCGCCTGCCAGGAGCGGTCATTCTTGCTCGTGTGGAAATGGGACTGCGCCGAAATGCATTCCCGCGCGCGGTCGCCTTGCTGCGGCCCAATCCGGTGGGCAGCTTCGGCGCGTTCCCATGAGAAGAACTGCAGTACCCCATTCCGTCGTGCATCGTGCCTGCCAGCCGAGCCCTTCCGGTCAGCCTTGCTCCGTCCGATCGTGATCAGAACGATCGGCGCGACGGCGAGCGCGGGGCTGTTGCTCGTCTCGGCGGGGGCGGCGGCTCAAACCCTCCTCAATCCGGGCTTCGAGACCGACACCTTCGGCGTTGCGCCCGGGTATGTCAGCGACAACTCCGCCATCACGGGCGGGACAGCGTCACCGGATTCCGGCGCCGGTCTCAATCCGGCCGGCGGCCTGAGTGAGTTCGCCAACAACGGCGCGATTCCCGAAGGTTCGAAGGTGGCGTTCATCCGCGGAGCCGGCTCCTCGCTGAGCGCTTCGGTGGCCGGCCTGACCGTGGGCCAGCGGTACCGCGTGCAGCTCCGCGCCAACGGCACCCTGGTCGAAGGCGCCACGCTCTCACCGATCCTGCGCGCCGCGCTCGATGCGACCGACGCCATCGCGGTGAACATCTATTCCGTCGGCGGCAGCGCGCCTTACGCGACCATCGCCTTCGAGTTCGACGCTACTGCGGCTACCCACACGCTCAACCTGTTCAACGATTCCGCCGACGACGGCACCCTGCTGATCGATGACGTGAAAATCGCTCCGACGTCTGGCCGCTGGGCGGTTGGACCCTGGACGGGCGATTCCGATTCCAGCGTCAACCCCGAGTACGTCTATACGCACGCGTACAACTTCGGCAGCACCGCGGGCGCCACCATCAATGGCGTCCCGTTCACGGGCGTCGGCGGGGGCAATCCCACCGTGGCCGGCCGTTTCACGACCACCTATCTCGGCAACGTCTTCAGCGGCGACGTCAACAACATCACCGGCGCCGGGCAGACGGTCGCGCGGGACTTCGTCTACGGTGGCACGGTTCCCGCC
>CAZYJB010001208.1:0-1679 GCA_964647675.1 uncultured Verrucomicrobiota bacterium
CCCTCCGTGGATCGCTCCGCTCGGGTCGATTCAGGTTGCGGAACGAGCATCGCTTGGTGCGCTCACCTCCTGCTGCACCGCCACTTGCGCCAAGGCACGAAGGACGCCCTGCGCACCTCCGTTTCCTTCGCGCCAGCCGGGACTGGCACGAGCCTTGCCACCATGTCCCCGTTCCATCGATCGATGGATCTGTCGATCAATCACAAGCGCCCGAAACCCATCCAAATCATGAACACACCCATCGTTTCCATCACCCGCCTCATGCTCGCGCTACTCACTGCAACCCTGCTCGCCAGCGCGGCCACCGGATGCCGCAACACCGCTCACGGGATGGGCGAAGACATCGAAAAGATGGGCGAGAAAATCCAAGAGAAGACCGATTGAAACACTGAGTTCCTCACGGAAGCGGACCGAACACTCTCAGGAAACGGCTGCCGCTGATGCCAGGATCGCCCGAGCCTTCGAGCATCATCAGACCATCGGCGCCCGTCTGGTTTGTCGACGAACGTGTCCAGACTGCCAGGTCCGTGGAGATCTCAACCGCATACTGCGCGCTGCGCTTTCCCGCGTACACGATCTGCAAAGGTCCAGCGCCCTCGCGCTCGGCCGCGATCGAATGGATCCGATAGGCTCGAAAGTCCTGGCGGATCTCGTGTTCACCGAGAACCACCTCCGCCGACTCGGGCCGGAACCGATACGCCGTCGAAGCGGGCGCCACCGAGTAAGTTCCGGACGACAAGCCCTCGATCGCGAAAAACCCGGAACTGTCGGGCGCGACCGACACTTGGCCCGCACTGACGGTCGTACCTCCGCTCTCCGACATTCCCCGGATCCACCCCACGATCCGCCGGGCCGTCTCGGAGCCCAGTTCGAAAGCTCCCAAATCACAGCCCGCTCCGAATGGGCGAGTCACACCACGCTGATCGGTCGGCGGACACGACGAAGCGTCCGCCGCATCGATCGCCGGACTCCCGATCAGGAGGGGCACGGTAAACGTAGGTCCGCCATGTTCCCCGTACTCTCCCAGACGGGGATCGGGCTCCGACGCCGTCAGGTTGGAGCGGAAGACCGTGACGGATCCCTCCACTTCGCCCACCGTCCCGTTCTGCGCCAGGATCGAGTTGACCAGCACGGTGTCCACGGAGTTCGAAGAAACAAAAATCGCCTCAGCCTGCAACTCGCCACCGCCGGTGTTTGGGAGGACGCGATTTCCGACCAAGGTGAGGTTGGTCCCCCCGAACGGACCGGCCGCGAGATAGACGCCGCCGCCTGAAGCCGAACCCGCCGTCGTCCACGGAAAACCCTGCGCACCTGCCACGGCTGAGTTGTTGTGAAGCGTGCAGTTGACCAGGGCAAGCGCTGCGGCGCCGTAGAGGGCTCCGCCATTGCCTGATCCCGCCCCAGTGGCTGGAAACCCGGGAATATCCTGACCGCCGCCACCTACCGCCGAGTTCGCCGAGAACGCAGTTCCCTGGATCACCGCAGACCCCGCAATGAACATCGCCCCGCCCAAAGCCTCAGTACCGGCCTGACTGGCGCTGCCACTGCCCGGCGTTCCCCAGCCCTTGGCGCCCAGGAAGCGCACAGACAGCTTCTTGAAGGCGCGCCGCGTCAAACGCTGCGCAGCGAGCGTGAGCGACAGCGCGCGCGGCGACGCTGCGAGCAGCGTACGCGGTTCT
>CAZYJB010001209.1:0-1679 GCA_964647675.1 uncultured Verrucomicrobiota bacterium
ACAAAGTTCGGAGCGCCGGGGAATAGGCCTTTTTCCGACGCCCGGTGATGCGCATGCTTGGGCGCAGGAACCATGAATCTCTTCGATCTGAGCGAGGATGTCGCGGTGGTGATCGGCGCGACCGGGGTGTTGGGCGGTGCGATGGCCGAGGGTTTGGCGGCGGCGGGCGCACGCGTGGCGGTGGTGGGTCGCAACGCCGAGCGCGGGCAGGCGCGCGTCGACGCGATGACCCGGGCCGGCGGGCGCGCGATGTTCGCTGCCGCCGATGTGATGGATCGCGCAGGCCTGGAGCAGGCGCGTGATCGCATCACCGCGGAATTGGGCGCCCCCACGATCCTCGTCAATGCGGCGGGCGGGAATGATCCCAAGGTGACGGTCACGGAAGAGCGCCCGTTCGAGACCCTTGCGATCGAGGATTGGCGCGCGAATTTCGACCTCAACCTGGTGGGAGGCGTGCTATTGCCTTGCCAGGTGTTCGGGCCCTCGATGCGCGCACGCGGCCGCGGGAGCATCATCAACGTGGCCAGCGCGTCGGCGCGCCTGCCGCTCTCGCGTGTGGTGGCCTATTCCTCGGCCAAGGCGGCGGTGCTCAACCTTACGCGTTTTCTCGCGCGCGAGTGGGCGGTCGGCGGTGTGCGCGTCAACGCGGTCACGCCGGGATTCTTTCCGGCCGAACAAAACCGGAAGCTCCTGTTCCAGGCGGACGGCAGCCCGACGCCCCGGGCGCAGGCGATCCTTGGTCACACGCCGATGAAGCGGTTTGGTGATGCCCAGGAGCTCGTGGGCGCCGTGGTGTTCCTGGCCAGTTCGCGCGCGAGCGGTTTCGTCACCGGCACCGACATCGTCGTCGATGGCGGCTTCCTTTCGCAGACCATTTGAGTTCAGCCGCTCATGTCGAAGATTTCGATCAGCGCCCTCATGGCGGCCAGCGGCGTCAAGTTTGGCACCAGCGGGGCCCGCGGACTGGTGACCGCCATGAGCGACCTCGTTTGCTACGCCTACACGCTGGGCTTTCTGCAATACCTGAGGTCCACGGGCGAGTTGGGTGAATCGCCGCTTCAGGTCGCGGTGGGCGGCGACCTGCGTCCCAGCACTGCCCGAATCATGGCGGCGGTCCGCCGTGCGGTGCAGGACTTCGGTGGCCGGGCGCTGGACGGCGGTCGCGTTCCTACTCCGGCACTGGCGTGGTTCGCCTTCGGTCGGCGCATCCCGTCCATCATGGTGACTGGGAGTCACATCCCGGACGACCGCAACGGCATCAAGTTCAACAAGCCGCGGGGCGAGCTGCTCAAGGATGACGAACCGGGCATGCTCGCGAAGGTGGTGGAGATTCCTGATGCGCGGTTTGACGCGGATGGCAACGCGAGGGAGGAAGCGGCATTTGAACCGCGCCTCCTCGAGCGCGAGGTTTCGGCAGGCTATGCAGAGAGGTATCGGAAAGCGTTCCCCGGACGCCCCCTGTCCGGTTTACGCGTGGGCGTGTACCAACATTCCGCGGTCGGCCGTGATCTGTTGGTGGACATCCTCGCCTCGCTGGGCGCGCAGGTGACGCCGCTGGCGCGTTCCGAAACCTTCCTGCCGGTCGACACCGAGGCCATCCGCGACGAGGACGTGGCGCTGGCGCGGCGGTGGGCGGCGAACGGCGACTTCGATGCGCTCGTCTCCGCGGATGGCGACAG
>CAZYJB010001210.1:0-1676 GCA_964647675.1 uncultured Verrucomicrobiota bacterium
ATGCTCTCGGGAATCAGGGGGTGCGCCCCGGCGCACCCGCCCTGGAAGGGACCGGAGCGCGGGGAAGATGCGTTTCGGTCCCTAGCTTTTCGCGGGGGCGGCGGGGGTGGCCGCATTGACCACCGCGGCCGCCGGGATGCCGTAGCGTTGCAGGACCCGCTGAGTGGCGGCCTCGAGCTCGCCGGCGTCGAGCAGGAGACGCTGGAGGTTGTCGCCACGGAAGAACTCGATGCGGTGCACCCCGTCAGCCGGCGTCATCAGGGCCTGCTGCACATCGGGCAGCGTGCGGATGACGCGCCCGTTGATCTTCTCGACCACCAGGCTTCGCACGTCCTGGTAACCGATGTTGATCGGGTCGGGCAGCACCTGGGTGAGGATCACCAGGGCGGGGCGCTCCGGCGTCGGGGATTCGCCGGAGAAATAGGAGAGGCGGAACGGCGCGCGCCGGCGCCAGTCGTCCCCCCAGCCACGGAGATAGGACTGCGTGAGCGGCTGGAAGAGAAGGCCGCCGGCCACCAGGTACTCCGGTTCCCGGTCGAAGGAGTGCATGGGCAGGAGGTCGACCGAATACTCCGCCCTGGGCAGCGCGTACTGCACCTCGATCACTTTGCCGTCGCGCAGCAGCTTGATCGGGATGCGGTCGCCGGCGAAGTGCCGCCGCGTCGCGAGCCCCTCCATCATCACATGTCCGAACTCGGGATCCTCGATGTCCCCGTCGCTATCCACGGCGAAGCCATCGACCTCGAGCAGGATGTCCTGTTTCTTGATTGCGTAATCCGCCGGCGGGTTCTTGGGAACATCGATGACCACCGCGCCGCGTGGTTCGCCCTCGAGCTTGAGGTATTGGAGCGTCGCGGGGTTTTGCGATTGCTGCCAGACGAAGTCGAAGTAACCGAGGCCGGGCGCCGCGCCATGGCGGCGCGCGTCGAGGATACGCTGGATGAACGCCCAGGGCGCGACGGTGCAGACGTTGCCCCCTTTGGAGACCGAGATGCCCAACACCCGCCCCCCGGCGGCGACCGGCTCGGCCCAGCCCAGTCCGCTGATCTCGGTGTTCAATTCCAGTTGGATGCGTGGCGCGAAGCTGAGCGCGCCGTCGCCCACCGTGAACTTGCTGAAATCCGCGCGGCGGGTCTCGAGGTTGCCGTCGCGCCAGCGGATGATCTCGTACTCGGCGAGCCGCGGCATTTCACCACTCACCGGCGCGGGCTTCAGCCCGTTCCAGAAGCCTTCGTCGGGGACCGTGACCACCGCGACGTTGGCGTGGTAATCAATCCATTTGACCTCCGCATTCAGCCAGCGGCCGCGACCGCCTTTTTGCGCGCGCACCAGGGTGCGATCGGCGAGGTTCTGCGCCGTGGTGACCAGCTCCCGGTTGGGCAGGACCAGCGCATGCTTGCGGATCGAACGCGTCGGCTTGTTCCAGGGCTGGAAGTAATCGTAGTCCTTGGCCGTGATCTCGAGCGTGACCACCGACTGCTCCATCGGATTGCGTCCGTTCGCCTCCGCGGCCGCCACGACCGGGGGTCGAAGCAGGACCGCCAGCGCGAGCGCGGACAGCACACCGAGGGCCAGCGAGCGCAAGGTGCCGCGATGCGCCGGGGATGAGGAAACAAGACTCATGGGGAGACGGCTCATAGGCGGCGGTCGTTGGTGACTCCGTAGGTTTTCAGGAT
>CAZYJB010001211.1:0-1672 GCA_964647675.1 uncultured Verrucomicrobiota bacterium
AGCGCCTCGCTGCCTCCGTAGCGCGTGCGCTCCTGGTCGGCGGTACGTCGGTAATCGTCATACTGGATCGGGAAATTCTTCCCCCACACCGCCGGGTCCACCGTCTCGTCGGTCAGTTCCACGACCCGAAAGAAGGGGCTCTTCGCCTCCTGCTTGTGCTCAAAAACGCTCATCAGCAGGGCGAGACCGCCGACGGACACGACCGCGGCGGCGGCCACGGTCACCAGGAAAACGAGGACCGCGCGGCGCGGCGCGCGCGGCTCCGGACGGGGGGCAGTCTCGGGGTTCATGGGCAGGGAAGGATGACGGAGGCTGGCGTTCGGTCAGTGATTGGCATGTCCGACGTCGCGGTGGCAGCGGACACAGTCGAGTTCGCGACCATGGACCGCCTCGCTGTCGATCTGGTCGACGATGGCCGCGTGGCAGCGGCGGCAGTTTTTCTCCACGATCCGCACGCTCACGTCGCGGGCGCGGATCGGGTCATCGAACGTTCCCGTCGTGAAATAGAACGAATGCCAGAACCCGTTCTCGGCCTTCACGAGGTATTTCGGGATGAGGCTGTGCGGCGTGTGGCAATCGTTGCAACTAGCCACCGCGCGATGGCTGCTTTTGTGCCACGCATCGAACTGGTCGTTCATCACGTGGCAGTTGGCGCAGGCGGCGGGATTGTTGGTGAGGTAGGACCAGCCCTTCGCATACACGAACGTGTAGGCACCGACGCCCAGGGCGATGCCCAGCGCCGTTCCCACCACCACGCCCTGGATGACCCGCACCTTCATGGCCGCGTCGCTTCGTCTCAGTCAGGTTCCGTGACAACCGCAGGCTTCGAAATCCTCGGGATCCGATTCGGCGGTTGGCTTGAATTCGATGCGCCAGAGCCCCGGCGACGGCTGGGTGGTCTCGTGCGAGAATCCGCAGCGTCCGAGCTTGGCGTAGAGTGGAACCGGCTCGAAAGGCGCCAGCACCACCAGGCCCTGCCCCGGCACCAGGGACGCCATGGCCGATTCGATCGCGCCGCACGGACTCTCTCCGCGGTCGAGCAGGACGCGGACGTCCACGACCTTCTCCTTCACGAACTGGATGGGCACCGACGCCGGACGGCAGGAGCCGCGTGCGCCGGGGACCGGAACGAACCCGGGATCGGCGAAGGCTCCGCGGGAGATGCGCACCTGCCACACCTCCGGGCCGCTTTCCTCGTAGACCCAGCGGAACGCCCCGGCGTGTTCGGCGGCAAACTGGTAGTAGAGCGGCAGGGGATCGTGGTCGTTGACCAGAACAAGACTTGTCCCTTCAGCCAGTCCTTCCCAGGTCCGGAAGATCAGCGGATGCCGCTCGCGCGGCGGAATGACCCGGACATCGATCCGAGGCTCGGTGGAATGCGTGGCACTCATGGCACGAGAGTTCTATCGGCGCGGAGCGAGTAGAGTCCTTGATTCCGGTCAATACCACGCCCCGAGCCCTCCGGGTCAATCCTCAATCCCGCCGTTCGAGAACGGGCGACCCGACCCGCACGGTCTGCTCCTGCCCCAAGCCCGACCGGCTACCTTTAGACGCCGAGTCCCTGCATGGCACGGGAAGCCCAGGCACGCAGAGGTGGGCGTTGCGCCCACCGATAAGCCGCGCGTTCTATTCCGCTCCGGAACCGCACCAGCACCGGCGGCAGCACCCAGCC
>CAZYJB010001212.1:0-1659 GCA_964647675.1 uncultured Verrucomicrobiota bacterium
GCAGGTGGGAAGAAGGGATCGACATGGAACCTGGAATCGCTGTCTCCGGCACCTCCCGGCCCGGCGTCGCCACCGGGTCCCCGTGGCCTCAGGGGTTCGTCAGAACCTTCCCGATGCCCGCGCGCAGTTCCGACTGCACCTCGTCCACCGGGCGGTCGCCGTCGATGGTGCGGAAGCCGTACTCCTGCTTCAGTTCACCGAGCGTCGCCACGATACGCTTCTGATACTCGATAAAGCTCTCGAACATGTCGCGCGAGATGCCGAGGTCCATGCCGCTCTCCCAGTAGTCGAGCATGAAATCCTTGGCGAAGTTCCGTTCGATCAGGTTCTCCGGGGACACCTGGAGGTGGAACACGGCATCCGGCACGAGCGCCATGCCGTACAGGTTGCGCAGCCATTTACGATCGATGCCGCGCACGATGTCGCGCGCCATGAGGGTGTAAATGTAGCGGTCGGCGAGGACGATATATCCCGCGCGCAGGCCAGGCAGAATGACGTTGTCGAGCTGATCGGCGAAGTCGGTCGCGTAAAACAGGCTGATCGTCGTGCGGCTGAGGGTGTTCTTATGCTTCGCCTCGTCGAGTTCGTCGCGAATGAGCGTCGACCTTTTGAGTCCGACCTGGCTGGTGGCATGCCCGGTCGCCTCCAGCCAGTCCACCAGCCGCGCGATCTGCGTCGATCGCCCCGAACCGTCGGCCCCCTCGATGACGATGAGGCGTCCCCCCAACTCTTCGGGGCGAACTCCGGGCACCCCGTGTCCGTAGAAGCGCTTGGGGCAGGGCCTGAGCACCAGCACGTCCGCCGGCGCCTCCTCCGCCCGCCCCGGAACCACCCGCGCCCGCGGGCGCGCCTTGGTCGATCGATTGCTTCGTTTCATCGCGGGTGCTCCATCCGTCAGGTGCATCGGAAGGTGAACTCGGAGGGCCGCACCACCTCCTCGACGATGCGGCGCACCAACTGCTGCTGCGCCTCGATCGGCTGCGCCGCGTCCACCACGCGGAAGCCATACTCGGTGCTCATCCAAAGGTATTGTTCGAAGAGGCGCTCCTGGAAGAGCCGGAAACTCTCACGCGGATCGGTCGACAGGCTCAGGTCCATGCCCGCCTCGAAGTACTTTGGATCCAGGCGGTCGGTGCGGATGCGGCTCAGGCAGGTCTCGAGCGGCGCCTTGAAGAAGAACGTGACGTCGGAGTGGGCGGCGAATTCATAGAGCCCGCGCACCCAGGCCGGCGGGCAGCCGCGCACCACGTCGCGCGCGAAGGCGGCGTAATAGAACCGGTCCCAGAGCACGATGTACCCTGCGCGCAGCAGCGGCAGCACCTGACGGTCGTAGCGATCCGCGAAGTCCGTCGCGTGCAGCAATGCAAAGGTGGTCGGAGTCAGCAGCTCCCGATTCGTGACCTTCGAGGTGGTGTTCTTCACCAGCTCGGAGGCCTCCCACTCGCAAAGAAATACCTTCGCGCCCTGGAGATCGAGCCAGCGCTTCAGCAGGTGGATCTGGGTGGACTTGCCCGTCCCGTCGATTCCCTCGAAGGCAATCATCCGCCCCCGGTACCGGTCGTTTTTGACGCTCATGTCCGCCGCCAACCTACGAGGCCGCGCCACCACAGGCCAAGCAGCCCGTTAAAAAAGTGGGAGGGGTCCTGTTTTCGAGGAACA
>CAZYJB010001213.1:0-1659 GCA_964647675.1 uncultured Verrucomicrobiota bacterium
AAAATTTTTCATTCATGATGCTACTTGGTTTGGCACTGCCACTGGCATGGGCCGCGGGTTGCGCCACGGGTTTTCCCCCGGCGGCCGGTCTCCCCCCGCTGCGGGTGCTGAGCTACAACCTCCACCATGGCGAAGGAGTCGATGGTCGCCTCGACCTGGCCCGTATCGCGGCGGTGATCCGCGGCGTCGCGCCCGACCTGGTGGCGTTGCAGGAGGTGGACCGGCGGGCCACGCGCACCGGCGGGGTGGATCAACCGGCCGAGTACGCGCGTTTGACCGGCCTTCACGGCTGGTTCGGTGCCGCGATGCCTTTCCAAGGGGGCGAGTATGGTCAGATGCTGCTGAGCCGTTGGCCGTTGCTCGGACCGCGGGTGATCCGGCTGCCCGGGACCACGGGACGCGAGCCGCGCATTGCCGTTGCCGCGCGGGTGTCGATTCCGGGAATTGGCGAAGTCACCTGGGCCGGGTGCCATCTTGATGCGGAGCGTTCCGACGAGGATCGCCGTGCGCAGGCTGCCGCGCTGCAGGAAGAGATGCTGTTGGTCAAGGGCTTGTGCCTGCTGGCCGGCGACTTCAACGCCACCCCGGAAAGCCTCGTGATGCAGCGCTTTCTCGGTGCGCAGGCGGGGTGGCTGGATGCTGCCGGACCGTGGGCGGCACCCACCGTTCCCGCGGACGCACCGC
The DNA here is from genome assembly GCA_964647675.1 of uncultured Verrucomicrobiota bacterium. GTDB lineage: Bacteria > Verrucomicrobiota > Verrucomicrobiia > Limisphaerales > CAIMTB01 > CAIMTB01. Next base: position 685 of record CAZYJB010001213.1, read on the forward strand.
GCCGCCGGATCGATTTCATCCTCGCGCGACCCGGGGCGCGATGGCGGCCCGTCGAGTCGCGCGTCTTGCCGGAGCCGGTCGCTTCGGATCACCGGCCCGTGTTGGCCGTGCTGGAAGTGCTCCCGGGCGCCCGCTGGTAAGCGGGGGCGATGGGGATCATCCGGGCGCGCCTCCGGATTTCCGCATGAACGTTCGAGCGCACACTTGAACGATGGCGCGGGCCCGTTAACCTGCGCTGCGGAATCCCCCAACCACGGCTTATGAAGAAAACTACGTGCCCTCATGCCACCCTGCCGCTGCGAAGGCGGGGTTTTACCTTGATCGAACTGCTGGTGGTCATCGCGATCATCGCGATTCTTGCCAGCATGTTGTTGCCGGCGCTCAGCAAGGCGAAGCTGAAGGCCACCAATGCCTCGTGCCTCAACAACCAGAAGCAGCTGGTCTTGGGATTCGTGCTCTACGCGGACGACAACAATGACAAGATGATCTACACCAACCCGGGCTCGGGCCAGATCGGCAATCCTGCCGGTGGCTTCTGGCCGGGGCCGCACAACGATAGCGGGACCTATGCGGATCTGGCGGCGAACATGAACATTTCCACGGCGCAGAAGTACGTGGAAAACGGCATCAAGAAGGGAGCCCTCTACAAAGTCGTCTCGGCTCCCGGGACCTATCACTGCCCGGGCGATCTGCGTTCGAAGCGATTGAAGCCCGGCCGTGGCTGGGCGTGGGACAGCTATTCCAAAGCCAACGGCATGAACGGCGGCGACTGGCAGGGATCGTCGGCGACCGGCGGTCCCCAACCGTACTACGAGAAGCTGACCGCTGTGCTGGGGCCGTCCGAGGCGATGGCCTTCATCGAGGAAGCGGATCCTCGCGGGAACAACAAGGGGACCTGGGTGATCGACGTGAAGCCCTCTCCCGGCTGGGTTGACCCGTTCGCGGTGTTCCACGGCGACGTGAGCACGATTGGCT
>CAZYJB010001214.1:0-1656 GCA_964647675.1 uncultured Verrucomicrobiota bacterium
TGGCGCTTGGCGCGGCCGAGGGCCGGCACGAGCATGCTCGCAAGAAGCGCCACGATCGCCATCACCACCAGGAGTTCGATCAGCGTGAACCCGCGTCGGCCCGGCACTCGGCGTGCGATCAAGGGTGGCATCGGTGATCGGTGAAATTCCCGGATCCGAGGATGGCGGACGGGCCGCGGCAGGTTGCCTTGAGATCGGGGACTGCTCAAGCGGCGGTTCTGGGGAGATCCCGTAGCCGCGGCCGTCAGGCTGCGCCGACTTCCGCTGGCGAATGGAGTCGCTGAAGCGGTCGAGCGCCGCCTGACGGCGACGGCTACGGCGGCGGTCGTCGCGGGCGAGCGCCGCTGGACGGCGACGGCGACGGGGGGAAGCGCGATTCCGCGTCGTTGACCGCGGAGGAGGATCTGTTTGAAGCTCCCGGCCGCGCCTGCGTCCAAGGCGCGCCTTTATGTCCAATCCGAACCGAACGTCGATTCTTGTCCTGGGCGGGCTGCTCGCGCCCCTCGCCGGTGCCTGGGCTGCGGACCCCGTCGATTTCAACCGGCAGATCAAGCCGATGTTCGAAGCGCATTGCGTGAGTTGCCATGGCGAGGAGAAGCCCAAGGGCGCCCTGCGCATGACCACGCTGGAGGCGCTGCTCAAGGGAGGCGACGACGGAGCCGGCCTGGTGGCGGGCGACCCGGCCAAAAGCCCGGTCTACACCAGCATGGTGCTGGCGGCGGACCATGACGACGTCATGCCCCCGGCCAACAAGGGCGGCCCTCTCGGTTCGGCGATCACCGACGTGTTGAAACAGTGGATCACCGAGGGCGCCAAGTGGCCCGAGGGTGTGAAGCTCGCGCAGGTGGCCAAGGTCGACTTCGTCAAGGAGGTGCAACCGATCCTCGAGTTCAACTGCGTGGCCTGCCATCGCGAGGGTGAAGCCAAGGGCAAGCTCCGCCTCGACAACCGCAAGGACGCCCTGGCGGGTGGCGACGACGGGCCGTCGATCGTGCCGTTCTACCCGGAGAAGAGCCCGACCTACACCACGACCGTTTTGCCGGCCGATCACGATGATCTGATGCCGCCGTCCAACAAGGGCGGCCCGATGCCGAAGGAGAAGACCGACGTTCTGAAGCGCTGGATCGAGCAGGGTGCGTTCTGGCCTGAGGGCGTGACGCTGACGCCCAAGAAGGCCGACGAGGCCGCGCGCGGCGACGAGAACGCCACGGTCAAAGCCATCCACGAGCGCATCGTCAAGCATACGAAGGAGAAGACTCCGGGCGACATGAAGCCCTACCAGGAGACCATCCCGGGCACCGCCGTTTCCTTCGAGATGATCCCCCTGCCGGCCGGCGAGCTGTCCATGGGCAGCCCGGATTCCGAGGCGGGACACAAGCCCGACGAAGGTCCGGCCGTGAAGGTGAGGCTTTCCCCGTTCTGGATCGGCAAGCTGGAGGTGACCTGGAACGAGTACGAGATCTTCATGCGCCCCGAGATCGAGCAGGATCTGCGGAAGCGCCATCCCTCGGAGGAGACCGTCAACGCGCTCTCGGACGCGGTCAGCCGCCCGACCAAGCCGTACGTCGAGATGAGCTTCGGCATGGGGAAGGAAGGCTTCCCGGCCATCTCGATGACCCATCACGCGGCGAACAAGTACTGCGAATGGCTCAGCGC
>CAZYJB010001215.1:0-1656 GCA_964647675.1 uncultured Verrucomicrobiota bacterium
CGCGCCGCGTGCGCGCGTACACTCTCGACGGGGCCCTGGTGCCCGGCTATGCGGGTCCCTCCGCCAACGTGCGCCGCGTACGGGTGGAAGCGGCGGGCACGATCCTGCAATCCACGGAAGGTCTCAGCTTCCCCTTCCAGCGCCTCGACGCCGTGGGTGCGGTCGATGCCGCATTCGTTCCGGCGGTGCGTCCCTCCCTCGACGCATGGCCGTTGTCCGACGGCACCATCCTGTCGCTGACCTTCGCCCAACGGACCGTCAGCGGGCGCATTGTGTACCAGACGCTCCTGGACCGGCTCCTGCCCGGGGGCGGTGTCGATGCCGCCTTCCGGAGGTCGACCAACGTGTTTTCCGCGGGGGGACAGGCCAACCGTTTGTTCGTGGATCGCGAAAACCGGATCCTCGTCCTCGGCGGCAATGGGACGGCGGAGACCAACCGTCTCGTGCGCCTGAACTCCGACGGGTCCGTGGATGATTCGTTCGTGCCGCCAGCCTTCAACGGCGAAGTCACGGCGGTAGCCCAGCAGCGCAATGGTCGACTGGTGGTGGTGGGCGCGTTCACCCGGGTCGACGGCCAGGCGCGCAGTCTCATCGCGCGCCTGAATGCGGACGGTTCGCACGACACCAGTTTCCAGCCTGGTGCCGGCTTCACCACCCCCTCCGGCCAGAACATCGCCTTCGATGTCGACCTCCTGCCCACGGGCGAGATCGTGGTCACGGGAACCTTCAACGCTGCCGATGGCCTGCCACGCCATGGCGTCGCGCTGATCTCGGGCGACAGTCTTGACCTGTACTTTCTGCGGGAGCCTGGAGACCTCGTACTTGGCCTGGGCGCGAGCGCCGAGTTGATCGCGGAAGGTACCGGTACCTCGGCGGTGAGCTATCAGTGGTTCAAGGACGGCGTGCGGATCCCCGGACAATCCGGAGCGCGGTTGAGGGTGGGTCCCGCCGAGGCGGCCAGCGTCGGCGATTATCGGGTCGTGATCCGGAACGCCTCGGGAGAATTATCGAGTCGGGTGGCGCGGGTGGACGTGGTGCTGCCGCCCGGGATCCGACAACAGCCGCTGTCGCAGATCGCGGATTCGGGAGGGGCGGCGACGTTCAGCGTCGAGGCTGCCGGACTACGGTTGGGTTACCAGTGGCACTTCGAGGGCGCCCCGATCCCGAACGCGACCAACGCCGCCGTGCGGATCGACCCGGCGATGGCGTCGTGGGCGGGCGCTTACTCGGTGGTGGTCTCCAATTCAGCGGGGCAGGTCACCTCGACCGTGGCGCAGCTCCGCGTGCGTCCCGCGCCCGCACCGGTCGGCGGGATTCCGCTGGCAGGGATCGTGGGTGAGATGCTGTTCGCGGGGAATTTCCTCGAGCGCTCGAATCGCTTCGTCACGATTTCCAAGGGAACCCCCACCCTGGTCGAAGGGTTCGACGGCGGACAGGCGGCGCGTCTGCGATCCGGTTCCGACTGGCTGCAGCTGGGCACCGGCACGGCGCGCCTGGGCGGGGTGGCGTATTCGGCGTCGTTCTGGATCTGGCCCGAAGAACGCGGCTCGCTCAACGTCTACAGCCTGACTTTGTCCCTCAGCGGCGTGGGGCGTGAACATTATCTCTACCTTGGCGGCGATGACACCGCCGTGTCCGGGCAGCGAATCTTCCTCG
>CAZYJB010001216.1:0-1654 GCA_964647675.1 uncultured Verrucomicrobiota bacterium
ACCGCGCCGGGGTCGTCGAAATAGAGAAGCGACTCTAACCCGCTTGTTTTAGGACAGTAGCGCGCCTTCAATCATCAAGATGAAGTCCCACGGATTCACTGCGGAAGGAGCGTCGAAGCCGGAGGTCGCGTTCGCGCCACCCGCCGCGCCTGGGAAGAACTGACCGATGGGTGCCTTCGTCGCCAGTCCGGGAGCAGTCTCACCAAACAAAGCCGCCAGCAACCAACGTTTGGACTCGGGCGTCGGCTGGCCGGTTGCAGCATCCATCACTTCTGTGATGCGCTGCATGAAATTGTTCGTGAATTCCAGGCGACCGTCGTTTCCACCCGTGCCGAGGAGTGGCGGAAACCTCGCTCCGTCCTGACCGAGCACCAAGACCGCGTCGAGCCAGCCGAGCGAGTCCTCGGGGAATGAATTGCGGCACCTTTGCAAAAGCAGCGCCTTGGCCTCGCCGTCCGGTTTTGCATTCAGCCCCATCGTCTGCAATTCCCCGCGAGCTGCTGCGATTCCACGTCGATAAGGAGCGAATCGCTCGATTTCGCTTCCTTCGATCGCAACAAGGGCTTGGTCATTGTCCTTTGGGTAGAAGCCGCTGCCGCCGTTCCACGGTGCGAGCACGGGCGAGGGGCGGTATTCACGGGCGAGAAACGCCACCAGCGCATCGCCTGTTAGGTCAGTCTGAAGCTCCAGCTGGTCATCGCGCCACAAGGCCTTCACATTCGCATCAACCTGTTCAGCGACGAGCCGCAGAGTACCCAGTGCTTTCAGGTAGTGCGCGATCGGGATGGGGGCGCAGCCGGTGAGTGCGATTGAGGGCATAACGGGATGGGTTCAGATCTGCGGTCCTCTGCGGGAGCACCAGCGCTTCCACTGGCTTTCAGCGTTGGGATGGGCAGGGTTCGCCTGTCGCACGTCCTTCACAGCGGGAGGCGGAGCAAAAGACAGACCGCCGACGCGTCTTTGACCGAAGACCCGATGCGAACCGAACGAAGAAGAGCAGCAGCCGTGAAGTCTGGCTATCCGGCCATGCCTAGCGCGACCCGGCCGTTGTCGGCCTTCATGCCCTGCGGTAGGGTCACTCTCCAAGCGCGTTGCGAGCCGTCCACCTGCATTTCGATGGTGGCGCTGGCGGGTGGATGGTCGCCCGGGGACTCGACGAAGAGGAAATCCGGTCCCATCTGCGCGATGCGGAAGCTCGCGCCATTCACGAGCAGACGCATCCGCACCAGGGCGGAGTGTCCGCCGTAGGAGCTGGAGATCTTCATGTCGAGAGATCCTGACGATATTGCCCACCGGTATGCCAGTCGGAACCGGCTGTCTGTTGCATTGCCGGGGCTCGGCGGCGGCATTCACGGGCGGGTTTTCTTTGTCCGTGGAGACACAGCCCCTGGCGGCACCGCGATCAAGGTGTTTTACCACGGGGAATTCTTCCGCCGGGAAATCCTGGTGTATGAACGGCTGCAGGAAGTTGGCGTGCGGGAGATCCGGGGCTTGGCGGTGCCGCAGTTGATCCGCTCGGACGGGGAACTGTTGGTGCTGGAAATAACGGTGGTGGAGCGTCCCTACCTGTTGGATTTTGCCGGGGCCTATCTCGACGACGCTGCGCCCCAATTTGACCACGAGGTATGGGAGACGTGGGAGGCGGACAAGCGTG
>CAZYJB010001217.1:0-1652 GCA_964647675.1 uncultured Verrucomicrobiota bacterium
AGCTCGTCGCGTTCGTACGCCGCGAGGGCCTGGACCAGCGGCGCATGCGCGACCTCGTAGGCGTCACGCTCACGCCGCGTGCGGGCGGGATCGAGATCGCGATCCACCTCGCTGCGCACGGTGGTCGTGAAGGTGGCGAGCAGACGATAGTACTCGTCGGTCGAGATCGGGTCGGACTTGTGGTCGTGACAGCGCGCGCAGCCGACGCTGAGGCCGAGGAAGGCGGAGGACGTCGTGGACAGCATGTCGTCCATGGCGTCGTAGCGCGTGCGCTCGACCTCATTGGCCGTGATCTGAGTGGGGAACACGCCGGCGCCGAGAAAGCCGGTGGCCATCAACGCCTCGGGGTCGTCCGGCGCCAGTTCGTCGCCTGCGACCTGCCAGCGTGCGAACTGGTCGAACGGCTGATCGCGGTTCAGCGCACGGATTACATAGTCGCGATAGTGGTAGGCGTGCGGGCGGTCGTAGTCGTGCTCGAAACCGCTGCTCTCGGCGAATCGCGCCACATCCAGCCAATGCCGCGCCCAGCGTTCGCCGTAGGTGGATCGCGCGAGCGCGCGGGTCACGCCGGCCTCCCAGGCGGACTGGGAAGCGTCGCGTTCGAAGGCCTCCACCTCGCCCGGTTCGGGCGGGAGTCCGTTGACGTCGAGGCTCAGCCGGCGCAGCAGCACGTGTGGTTGCGCCCGCGGGGCGGGCCGCACGCCGTCGCGTTCCATGGCCGCCAGCAGAAAATGATCGATGGGCGAACGGACCCAGTTGGTGTCGGAGACCTTCGGCAGAGCCGGTCGTTGCAGTGGTCGGAAAGACCACCAGGAGCGATCGGGTTTGGTCCCCTGCTCCGCGGCGGTCGCGGACAGCAAGGACGCAGCGAACAGCGCGGAAACCACTGATCGCGTGAAGAGCCCGGCGGGTTGCCGTGGGGAGGGACGCATGGGCAGGGAGAAAGAAACGGTGGAGGTTGGACTCGAACGAGCGAGAGGACTCGTGCGACCCAAGGAGCGCCTCGTCACTTTCGCTTCATGGCCTTGAGCATTTCGTAGGCGCGCTTCGCCTTCTCATCCCCGGCCGCGGCGGCGTTGATCAACTGCGCTTCGAGATTCACCAGGTAACCGTGCACCGCGAGCCCTTGTTGCAGCGTTGCGTCGGGGCGCTGTTTGAGCGATTGCAGGGCCACCACCGCCTTTTCGTAGTTGCCCGCACGTGCCGCGTCGGCGGCAGCGGCGGCGGTATCCTTCACCGCCGGTTCCGAGGTGGAGAAGGCCTCCTCCACCTGCGCCGCGGCCTGGGCCGGTGTCTCCGGCACCTTCAGATCGGCCTCGCCCTTCGGACTACGCCCGCAACCCACGAGGCTCAGATGAAGTGCGGACAGCACGATCGCCACCGACCAGTGGACGCGGGATCGGGTTGGAGCGTTCCGGGCGTTGATCATGACTCGGAAAGGGGGAGGAATCGGTTTCATTAGGGTCGTTGAGAGAAAGCATGGGACCTACTCGCCGGTGGCCGAACCCGGGTTGCACCAGAACCGCCCGGGTCGCACGCCACGAAAGCCGCCGATCCCGGCCTCCTGGTAATAGGTGCGGAATTTCATGAATTCGGTGTGCCCGTCGAACATGCCCATCACCGAACCGGTGTTGTGTCGTTGGGTGACGCCC
>CAZYJB010001218.1:0-1651 GCA_964647675.1 uncultured Verrucomicrobiota bacterium
AGATAGAGAATGTGTCGCGCTTCCGCGACCAGAACGCCGCTCTTCGCGAACACGAGCGAGGTCGCGAGATTGAGGCCGTCGGCGAAGATCGTGAACTTGTCGGCCCGGCCATCCCCGTCGGTGTCCTCGCAGATCTTGATGACGGCCTGGCCGCGTTCCCCTTCGCTCACCAGCCCATGGGGGTAATCACGCGCCTCTACGACCCAGGCGCGCCCGCGCTCATCCCAGGCCACCCAGATCGGCTTTACCACCTCCGGTTCGCTGGCGAACAGACGGAGCTCGAAATCCGCCGAGACCTGCGTGTAGCGCAGGCTGTCCTCCGGCGAGAGCGGCGCCTGGTACCGGATCGCCTCCGGGCGACGCTCGTAATTCGGCACGTCACCCGGCAGGCGCTGCAAGGCGGGTCGAGACGCCAACGAAGTTTCCCACGCCGCGCGCGCACTTGAATTCACGGCTCCGAGCACCGCCTCGCGCAGGACCGTATCCGACGGACGCCGTCCGTCTGTGTACTGCAGCCATGCCCGGCCTCCCTTTTTGAAGTCCGCGAGCCAGCGGAGGCGGTCGGCGCCCAACTCTGCATCAGGCAGCACCTGCACGACCGCGTCGAAGTGGCCCAGGTACCGCTCCGACACGTGGACCGGATCGGTGAGGTGATCGAAGTAGATCGCTTCGGGCGCCAGCGTCTGCCCCGGCAAATACACGTAGTTCGTCCGGGATCCGCCACCCCCCAACCCGCTGGGCCCGGCTTCCACGGCGCCCAGATAAAGCACGCGCAGCGAACGGTCCGGAGCCGCAGCGGCCATGGTGTCGACGGTCATCAGCGCCCCAAGGAGGAGCGTGAGCAAGTATTCGAATCGCTTCATGGATCACTTGGCGGCCGGCTGAAAGGCCAATTGCGCAAACTGGTACAACGCCTTCTTCCAATGGTTGAAATCGTGCGCGTGATCGTCCACGTGCCAGACGTGTGGCACCTGGCGCTCTTTCAAGTAGGCGTGAACGCCCTGGCTGACGCGGATCAGTCCGTCCTTGTTGCCGCACGACAGATACAGGAGTCGGAGCTGGCTCTTCGCCTTCGCCGGGTCGGGCACGAGTTCCATCGCAGGCTTGGTGTTGGGCGCGGAAGAAAAGCCACCCACCCACGCGAAGGTGTCGAGATTTCCGAGGCCGAAGTTCAGCGACTGCCCGCCGCCCATCGAAAGTCCGGCCAGCGCGCGAGTCTCGCGACTCCGGTTCACCGCGTACTTCGCTTCGATGAACGGTATCAGGCTGCCGAGCAGGTCCTCGTCGAACCGCCCGAACGCGGGCGCCGTCGCCATCGGGTTGGAGCCGGCGCGGTCGTCGGCCTGCGCACGTCCGTTCGGCATGACGATAATCATCGGCACGGCTTTTCGGTCCGCGATGAGATTGTCGACGATGACCTCCGGACGGCCGCCGCGCCGCCATTCCTCCTCGTCCCCGCCGATGCCATGCAGGAGATAAAGCACCGGATACTTGTTCTCGGCCGTATAACCAGGCGGCGTGTAGATCAGCGCTTTGCGCCGGGTTCCGACGGACTTGGAGTCGTACTCGACCATCTCGAGCTTGCCGTGGGGAATGTCGGCGCGGGCCTGATCGAATCCCTGGGGCACCGGGGGGAAGGCCGGTTTGTCGT
>CAZYJB010001219.1:0-1650 GCA_964647675.1 uncultured Verrucomicrobiota bacterium
GGAAGTAGTAGTGCTCGGACGGCTGGAGTTCAACCAGCACCTCCGCATCGGCCCGAGCCTCCGCCCAACGCGCCTGCCGCCCAAGCAGGTCGACCCTCCATTTCAACAACGCGACGCTGGCGGGCTTGCCCGAAACCGGCGGAACCAGCGCCTCGTCGAGAACCGCCTCCGACTCCGCAAGATTCCCCTCTGCCATCAGGACCCGCGCGAGGGCCTCGACCTCGGGAAGGCCCGAGGCATCCGCGCCCGGCGAAAGCCTGCGCCGTAACCCGGCCGCCTCCCGATAGGCGACCGACGCCTCCTGCCATCGTCCTTCCAGTTCCAACGTCACCCCCAGTCCACTGAGCGTCGCGAGGACGTCTGGATGCTCCGACCCGAGCAGCTTGCGCTGGATGGACAGCGCCGCCTGCAGGATGGCATGCGACTCCGCCAGTTTCCCCTGTTGTCGCAGCCGCTCTCCCTGCGCGTAAATGGACTTGGCCAGGTCGGGATGTTCATCCCCGAGAATTCGATGTTGCACTCCGAAGGCTTCCGCCTCCAACGACTCCGATTCGGTCGATTCACGTCCAAGCACCCATGCCAGGTCCGCGAGGGCCGAAGCCACGAGTGGATGATCCTCGCCCAGGAGCCGGCGGCGCATGGCGAGCACTTCGCGCGCGGCAACTTCGGCCTCCGACTTCCTGCCCAGGTCGCACAGAATGATGCTCAGATTGCGCAGCGACTCGGCGATGTCGAGGTGCTCGCTGCCGAACGCGGCGCGCCGGATCTGGAGTCCCTCGCGGGTCAGCGACTCGGCATCCACGAGCCGCCTTTGCCTGCGGTAGACGCAACCCAACTGGTCCAGCGACTCGGCAACCTCGGGATGCGCGACCCCCAGGAGCCCCCGTCGGATCCGCAGGGCCTCCTCATGAGCGGCCTCCGCCTCGACCAGTTTGCGCTGCTTCCACAGCGCGAGCCCGAGGCCGGAGAGTGCCGCGGCAGCTTCACGGCTCTTCGGGCCGGCCGTCATCCGGCGAAGCCGCACCGCTTCCTGCGCCATCTCCTCGGCGCGCGCATAGTTCCCGATGTCGAAGTAGACGCGCCCCAGCAGGCCCCGCATCTCGGCTTCGACCGCCGGCTGGGCGTCCGACTGCCGTCCCAGGCCGTCGGCAGTGCGGTCCAGAATGTCCCGCAACAACTCCGTGTTGCGCCCGCGCGCGACCGAAGGTCCGACGCCTTCGAGCATGCTTTTCAGCAGGCGCGTCACCTGCCGGCTGCGCGACTCCTCCGTCTGGGCCTTGAGCCGCGCCCGATGCTCCTGGTTGAGGGCGGCCGCGACGACCACGAGGCTGGTGACACCCAGGGAGAGGACGAGGCCCGCGCTCGCGGTGATCACCTTGTGGCGCTGGATGGCCTTCCGGAACTGGTAGAGCCTGCTGGGCGGGCGCGCCGAAACCGTCTCGTGGGCCAGGAGGCGCTTCACGTCGAGCGCCAGGCCGTTGGCCGTTTCGTAGCGACGCGTGCGGTCCTTCTCGAGCGCCTTCATCACGATCCAGTCCAGGTCGCCGCGAACCAATCGCAACAACTGTGGCGGCTCGGAACATCGGAACCGCGCGACCTCCACAAGGTCCGCGGCGGCCATTGTGCTCAACCGCGTGGACGGTCGCACCG
>CAZYJB010001220.1:0-1649 GCA_964647675.1 uncultured Verrucomicrobiota bacterium
ACGACGCCGACCTTCACCGGCGGGAAGGTCTATGCACGCAGCACGCAGGAAGCGGTCTGCCTCGACCTCACGCGCAAGCTCGCGGCGGCGCGTTGATTCCTACTCGTAGACGTCGCCGTCCGGGCGACGCTCGAACGCTTCAGCGACCCCATTCGCTCCCTTCATTCGTGCGCCGCCAGCACGGCGGCGACGACGTCCGGCACGGAGTCGCGGGCGTACAGCCCGCGCTCGAACGATCACTTCCCAGCGGCGCCAGGTCGCCGCACTCCAACGGCTACTTCAGCGGCATCCCGGGCTCGGGTCGCCCGTTGGTGGTGAGCACCTGGAAATGATGCACCCCGGCCGCATGGGGATGACTCGATCTCCACACGATCTTCAGGTCGCGCGTCACCTCCACCATCGACACCCCTTCCGTCGCCCCATGGCTGCCCACCACGGTGTTCCCGTTCGCCAGCCGCTGCGACCCGCACGGGTCCTTGAACAGTCCGTCAACCTCCGCGTTCGTCACCTTCCACACCACGCGACCGACGCCGTCGAATTCCACCACCTTGTTGCCGTGCGTGAGCGAAACGAGCGTGTGACCATCGTCGAGGCGGATCGCCGTGAACGGCCAGTTCTCGGCCGGGCGCCCGCCCAGTTCCTCCAGGTCCGTGCGCAGCGTCGCCACCACCTCGCCATCGGGGCGGTACTCCTTCACCGCGAAGGCCAGCAGGTGCGGCACGAGGTAGTTTCCGTTACGCAGCTCGCGCGCCATGCGTGTCTGCATGTGCGCGTTGTCCGTCTCCGGCTTCAAGGGCGTCACGGCCAGCACGCGTCCTTCGGCCGAGACACGCAGTAACCGCGGCGCCGGCCCCAACTCGGTCACCAGGGTGTTGCCGTCGTAAAGACGCTGCACGGTGCCAATCTCACGATTGGCGCGGTCGAGGGCGTAGCTCATCACGACACGTTTCTCACGCGTCACTTCCTCCACCCGATCGCCCCAGGCCAGCAGCACGTTGCCGTTCGGCAGCACGAACCCATCGCGCGTGCTCCCGCGGTACTCCCAGGACACGGCGCCGCCTTCGTCGATGATCGACGTCTTCGCGCCGAGGACGAGGTAGGAATGGCGGATCTCCGAGGCCGGGGCGGCAGCCGCACCCGCACGGAAGGGCGCCGCGAGAGGCACCAGCGCGAGTCCGATCAGAACCAGGCTCCGAACAATGATCATGGGTGGGCGCATGCAGGCCCCGCACCTTGCCGCGCAGGTCCTCCTAAGTCTACACCCCGGCCCTACTCGCTCGTAAGCGCCTGCCCGGACTTCAGGACCGACGTGCGTTCCTGCAGCCACGCGAGATCCTGATTGCCGGGATACTGGAGCTTCAGGTGGTCGGGGATCCACCGCTGGCGCGCCAACGCCACGGTTTCCCCCTCCCGCCAGCGCCGCACATCCACATGCCCGTCGGCGTAGTTCAACACCCCCGAACCCTGGTGCTGCGCCGACGGCAGATGGTAGTAGAGCCCCTTGAGCGTGCTGCCCAGATGGATCACGAAGGCCGAATGACAGACGTTCCCCGGCGCGACATCCACGAACGCGAGAATCTGCGACGGGCTGGCGGCGCCAAGGTCGGCCCCCTTCCGGAACAACTGGTGCCGAGGCGACACGAGAATGT
>CAZYJB010001221.1:0-1647 GCA_964647675.1 uncultured Verrucomicrobiota bacterium
CTTTGGATCCCGTCGCGGCCGCGGCCTCCCCGGCTTCGCTGCCCGGCTTGGGAGGCGCGGGGACGGCGGCGGCCGCGGCGGGCCTACCCGTGTCTTCGGCGGCCTGGGCAGTCCCGCCGCCCGAGGGGGTCGCCTCGGGTGCGGATCCAGTGCCAGTCGTGGAGACGGCGGGTTTCTCGGTCGTGCCCGGCCGCGGCGGGCCCGTCCCTGGACCACGACATGAAGCCAGCGCGAGGGTCAGGACCGCCAGGGCCAGAATGATCGCGCGGGTGCGGTCGGGTCGCATACTAGGATCGAGACGCGCCGCGCCTGCATCTCATTCAGGATCAAATGGCAATGTCGGGAGCGGCGACTCTCGTGACCAGTTGTAGCCACCGGTGGGGCCGCAAGCCAAGCCGAGATTCCGGCGTGGGAATTCCCGCTTGGCCGCCGTCAGAACCCGCCTATGGTCACGCCGCCCGCTCTTGGAGCGGGTTTACATGCGATTGATCGGTCATCTGGAGAGCGAAGCCCTCGCGGCGCGGTTCAGCGGTTTGCTGGGCGCACAGGGCATCGGGCACGAGATCGAGCCCGACGGTCCCACCTTTGCCGTCTGGGTGCGTTCCGAGGAGGATGTCGAGCGCGCCCGGACCACCTTCGGCGCCTTCTCCGCCAATCCGAACGACGCGCGCTTTCGCGGAGTGGTCGTGCCTCCGCGCCTTCCCGGACCCTCCGAGCCACCCGACCAGGTTCCCAACCCGCGCGCCTCGGCACGATCCGCGCGCGGAGAACTCCTGGGATTCGGGGACGGTGGTATGGCGGTGACGATGGTGTTTCTGGTCGTCTGCGGCGCGCTGGCCTGGGTCACGGGCTTTCAGGGCGGACACCCGGTGGTGCGCGAGTTGCAGATCTCGGAGGTGCCCTTCGGATGGCTGGGACGTATGGCGCGCTGGGAGTTGTTCCTGCCCGAGGTGCGCCACGGCCAGGTCTGGCGGTTGTTCACGCCTGCGCTGCTGCACTTCAGTGTGGCGCATGTGCTTTTCAACCTGTGGAACTTCTGGGATCTCGGCCGGCTTATCGAATCGCGGCGCGGTCCGGCGCGGTTCCTCGGACTGGTGGTCGCACTTGGGGTGATCTCGAATCTCGGGCAATACCTCGTGAGCGGACCGCGTTTCGGCGGCATGTCGGGTGTGATCTACGGCCTGCTCGGTTATGCGTGGATGATGGGCAAATACCGGCCGTCCGCGGGCATCGGACTTCATCCGCAGGTGGTGGTGATGATGCTGGTGTGGTTCGTCATCTGCCTGACCGACGCCCTGGGCGTCCCCATCGCGAACACCGCGCACGGCGTCGGCCTCGTCGCCGGAATCGTGTGGGGCAGGTGGGCTGCGTCGCGCGGGTGAGGCGCGACAATGAGCCGGGGTTCTTCTGGCACCTGCGATGTGCCGCCAAAGGCACATTGGTTTCGCAAGACTCGGGATCTAGTTTGACCCCAGGCCTCAGGTGTTTCTACTTTGCGGCCTACCGACCCAGATACCATGAAGCATCCGCTCAAACCCCATGAACGCGCCACTCGCGGCTTCACGCTGATCGAGCTGCTGGTGGTGATCGCGATCATCGCCATTCTCGCGAGCATGCTGCTGCCGGCCCTGGCCAAGGCCAAAACGA
>CAZYJB010001222.1:0-1646 GCA_964647675.1 uncultured Verrucomicrobiota bacterium
TGGCGGGCGGACCGCAGCCTGCACCGACCTCGCGCGCCGACGCAAACCCGCTCCCCAGACCGCCTGCCGGGTTCTCTTCTTCCGCGGCCTGTGGTTCGATCGCTCGCATGACGGTGATCACCGACGAGCGCTGCACCGGCTATCGCACGCCGGGCCATCCCGAACGCCCCGAACGCATCTCCCGCACCGTCGAGAAACTGAAGTCGGCAGCGGCGGCAGATCTGAAGATCCAGTGGGACACCCCGGTCACCGTCGATCCCGGATCCCTGCTGCGCGCGCACACGCCCGAGCACCTCCAGCATCTGGGCACGGCGCGATCGGACTTCGACGGCGACACCCCGGTTCACCCCGGCATCATGGACCATGCGCTGCGCGGTGCGGGCGGCGCGTTACGCGCGCTGCAACTTGCCCGCGACGGGAAATCGGCGTTTTCGCTGCTGCGCCCGCCGGGTCATCATGCCACCCGCAGCCGCGCGATGGGATTCTGCTACCTGGGTTCGGTGGCCATCGCCGCGCTCGAGGCGCTGGCCACCGGAACACGCCGGGTCGCGGTCTTCGATTTCGACGTGCACCATGGCAACGGCACCGAAGCGATCCTCGCCGGCACCAAGAACTGCTGGTTCGCCTCCGTGCACCAGCACCCGTGCTATCCGGGCACCGGTACGGAGGACGTCTCGGACAATTGCTACAATTACCCGGCCGCTCCCGAGCTTCCCCGTGACGCCTATCGCAAGCTGCTGACGCGTGCGCTCGAGCGACTGCTGGCGCACAAGCCGGAGGTCGTGGCCGTCTCCGCCGGATTCGACGCGTACGCCCGCGATCCCATCGCCCACGAGACGCTCGAAGCAGAGGACTTCCACTGGATCGGCGCGCGCCTGCGCGCCGCCGGACTGCCGGTGTTCAGCGTGTTGGAAGGCGGCTACAGCGATGACCTGCCCGACCTCGTTCTCGCGTATCTACGCGGCCTCGCGGGGAAGTGAGGTCAAGCCTTTCCACGGAAACCTTCAGTCAAGTCCACAAACGTGGGCCGCACTTTTTTCGCCGGCCCGCTTTACAGTGCTCCGTTGCCACTTACGATGCCCGTCGCTTTGCGTGTTCCGACCTCCATCGCATGGCACCGTCGTCCCCAATGGGTGCGGGGAATGGCGGTGCGGAAAGTGGGAATCGACCGCCCGGCGGAGAGGCAAAACGGCAGCGCAGGAAGCGGTGCGCGACGGCGGTTACGCGTGCGAAAACCGGACCTTCGAGCCGTCGTGAACAAGCTGTGGATAACTGTTAATACATTTGCCTCGCTCGTGTCGGGGGCGCGTCCTACAAACGCCCCCGCTCCGACTGATCAGGAATCCAAGGTCGTCTCCGTCGTCGGTACCCATCCGCGGGATCCACTATCGTTTAAGCCATTGACAGCATGAAGGTTAACGCAACGTTCAACACTGACATCGCAGGGGAGGAAGGCATGCATACGCGGCGTTCGAGGGGCGATTTACGGTTTGGACCTGTTGTTTCACGTTCGGGTTACGGACGGGCGGAAGGGTTGGGTGAATAAGTTGGTTACATTGTCGGGTTTTCCCCATCCCCCTTCCATGGAGTCTACCGCCCAAACGCTTTGGGGTTCCGCGATGGAATCGCTCCGCCCCCTCCTGAAC
>CAZYJB010001223.1:0-1640 GCA_964647675.1 uncultured Verrucomicrobiota bacterium
GGCGAGGATGGTCTCGTGGACGATCACGGTGGTCCATGATCCCAGCGACCAGACCAGCAGCGCCTCGATCGGCAGATCACACTGCGGCCGGATGAAGAGTCCGATCATGCTGGTGTGTCGGTAATCCCACCACTGGTAGGGCAACGCCAGCGACGCCTCCCAGAATTGGCTGATCGAAAGCACGAACAACCACGCCACCGTCAGCGCGCGCCAGTGCACGAAATGGAATGCGACGCGGAAACAGACCATGCTCGGAATCACCGCCGACACGAGGAGGAACAGGTAGTAGCCCGGAAACCCGCCCTCTCCTGCGCGCAATTGCCGATGCAGCAAATACCCGGCGATGAATAACAGCGCGCCCAACCCCAGGCACGACCCGGCCGCCGACCACGCGCGCTGGAAGATCCGCGGCACCGGCTGGCACACGTCCGATTTCGCGTCGGCGAACAACACGGCCTCGCACCAGATGTAGGTGAGCAGGATGCTGGTGAAGCCCAGAGCATAAAACAGGAACTCTTCGATGGGCAGATAACCCGGCACCCAGCCCGCTCCGGTCAACCCACGCCACCCGTGGCTCCAGTCGTACGCCGGGAAGCGCAGGAATGGGTACCGGCTGCCCAGCACAGCGTCGGTGTTCGGGAACACAAAAAAGCTCTTTCCCAGGAACAGATCCAGGACCACGCCGATCGGGAAGAGCAGTCCCACGGTGATGACGAACGCCTTCCGCCGTAGGCGATCCCGGTCGAATCGCAACAGACACGTTCCGAAAACCAGGCACGGAATGCCGAACAGCGCCAGGCTGCGGAAGTAACCTAGCGGACTCGGGTTCCCGGCGAGGTTCACCGGTACCTGGCTCACGCGAATCCCGCCCAACGCCAGGTAGCCGCCCAGGGCGAAGACGACATTCAGGACGACGAATCCAAGAAACTCACGGCCTCGGCGAGTGAGCATGCGGCATGATCAGTGCGCAGCGCGAAACGGCAAGGGCAACCCCGAGCCCGCCATCACGGCCCCCCTTCCCTGCACCACTCCCTGCGCCACCACTGGGACGTGGTGCCGCAGCGTTTCCTGAGCGACGCATCGGGAACCATCCAGGCCGCCGGGCTGCCGCCAGGCTGTTCCCGTGTTCGGGACCTCGCCATCCCACATTCGAGCGGCGGATCGGAACGCTGATCGTCGCGTCGCCTGCTGAAAGCCGGTGAGGGCCCGTCCGCGGCGAATTATGCCCCTGCTGGCATACCGGTTGCTACCCTCGGTTGTTTCGGTCCCGCCATCACGCCCATCTGTCACCCTGCCCCACCTGCCATGAACGCCGACCCATGAAGCCGCTGCTGTCCGCCCTCCTCCTCGTCTCGCTGCCAATCGCGGCGGCGGAACCCGCTCCGCCGGCACGCCGCGATGGCGACCTGCCGCGTGGTGTCGTGGCGGCCCGTGGCTCGCTGATCGATGCGCGGACCGGTCTGCCGGTGAACGCGATCCACGAGGCAAGCGGCGTCCAATTCGTGTTGATCCCGGCCGCGGAGTTCCAGATGGGATCGCCCGCGGACGAGCCCGGCCGCGGCGCGTTCGCGTCCACGCCCGATGGCGACCGGGCGTGGACCGCGGCTGCCGATTGGAAGACCCCTTTCCCAAACCTGACC
>CAZYJB010001224.1:0-1639 GCA_964647675.1 uncultured Verrucomicrobiota bacterium
GTGAGCGGCCGTGAATACCGCCCTGGCGCGATCCGTCCATCCCATGCCGGCAACTGAGAACCAGCCGGAAACACCGGACGACGAGCTGGTGGCGCGGGCGAAAGCCGGCGACATGGCGGCGTTCGAGGAGCTGGTCGGCCGGCATCGCGAGAAGATGTACGCGCGGGCCTACAGCATCGTGCACAACGAGCAGGAGGCGGTGGACCTGTCGCAGGAGGCTTGGATCAAGGCGTGGCGGCGGCTGGAGCAATTCGAGGGGGACTCGAGCTTCACCACCTGGTTGACGCGCATCACGATCAACCTGTGCCTGGACCACCTGCGGCGGAACCAACGGCATCGGGTGGAGCCGCTGCCCGATGCGAAGGATGATCCCGAGGCACTGGACCGCCTGCTGCCGCCGGTGTGGATCAACCCGACCGAGCGCATGGAGCGCGAGGAAGTCAGGCGGCGGATCGACGAGGCCATGGCGCGCCTGAGCGAGGCGCATCGCACCGTTCTCGTCCTGCACGAATTCGAACGCATGGAGTACAAGCAGATCGCGGAAATGCTGGGCATCTCGATCGGTACCGTGATGTCCCGCCTGTTCTATGCCCGGCGCCGCATGGCGTCGCTCCTGTCCGGCTGGAAACGTGAGAAGGAGGAATCCTGATGAAACCCGAGTTCGAACAACGGTTGCAGGCCTGGGTCGACGGCGAACTGGACGCCGCCGCGGCGCAGGAGGTCGAAGCCCTGGTGGCTCGCGACGCTGAGGCGCGGGCTCTGGGCGAGAATCTGCGATCCCTGAGCGATCATCTGCGCGCGCACGAACCGGCGCCGCGCTGCCCGGAATCACCGGAGTTCTACTGGTCGCAGATTCGACGCGGTATCGAGGCGGAGGAATCGCGCTCGGTCGCGGGCCACCGGGAAGGCGACCCAGTCCCCGCGCGTGGACTCCGCGGCTGGCTCGCGTGGCTGTTACCCGTCGGGGCCGCCGCGGCCGCGGTGGTCATGCTGTCCCGGCCCGACCCCGGCACGCCGTCCGGCGGTGGCCGCGTGGCGGAAAGCGAAACACCTGCGGGCCGCGGCGCCGTGGCCACCATGGTCGGGCATGAGATCGAGGACCCGGATGCCGGAGGACTCGAAACACTCACCTTCTACTCGGCGCAGGAATCCATGACTGTGGTCTGGCTCGCGAGCGCCGACGTGCTTTAGCCTGTCGCCGACGCAGACGTTCCAGCGGCCACCCGCCCGCAAGACGCGATGAACACCCGACTCTTTTTGGAATCCCTGACCGCGCTGGCCGTGCTCTCGCTGGCTTCGCGCAACGCGCTCGGCGGCGGTGCCGACGAGCCGAAGCTCGCCGCCCAGCTCCTTTGGGGCACCAACGGCGAGAAGCCCGCGGACAAGGAGCTGAAGCCGGTGGAGGCCGAGCTCGACCGCCGGTTGCGCCGCATCTTCAAGTGGAAGTCCTACTTTGAAATCGAGCGCAAGGCGTTTGCCACGCCCAAGGGCAAGCCGATCCAGGTGGACATGAGCAAGGAATGCCGCCTCGAGGTGCTCAACGTGGCAGGCGACGAATTCGAGATCCAGTTGTTCGGCCGCGGCAAGCTGGTGGTGAAGAAACGACAGCGGATCGTGCCGGGCGAGACGGTGGTGCTCG
>CAZYJB010001225.1:0-1639 GCA_964647675.1 uncultured Verrucomicrobiota bacterium
CAGGGTCGTGCCGCCGCCCGCGGCTTCGAGGACTACCTGTTCGCCGGCATCACTCAGATTCCCGCCGTAGGGTCCGGTCACCGGCACCGACGCCGCCAATCCATAGGCGGCGCGGAACGCGGCGAATCCGGTGGCCGGCTCGTCACGACACACCAGCAGGTATCCGCCGCCTGGAATGCGGGTCCCGGCCGGGAACACGAAGGAGACGCCCGCCGTGAACGACGCGCCGCCCAGATCCAGTTCGCTGGTGCCGGCGTTGTGCAGCTCGAGGAAGTCATCCGCCGAACCCTCCACCGCGTGGTACATGATCTCCGTCACTCGCAGGTCGCGCGCGGCATCCGCCACCCCCGTGGCCATGCCGGCCACGAACTCCACCGGTTCCGACCAGTGGCTCGTGCGTCCCGCGAGGTCGACAACCTGGACTCTTGCCCGGTACACGCGACCCGATTCAACGACGCCGGGAGGGATGCCGATCTCCGCGGCGGCGGGATCGACGGGACCACTCTCCCAGACCGGTTCGATCTCGTACTTCCAGGGCTTCTCCGACGCCCAACTCGGTGGACTCGACGCATCGACCCGGGTGATCTCACCCAGCCGCCACTTGATCGCCGCGACGTTGGCAAGGTCGCCAATGCCTTCGCGCGCGAACCGGAGACCATTGGCCGGATAGCCTTCGAATCCGGAGTACGCCAGTCCCGGTCGCTGCGGAATCGCGGCATCCGACGCCAGCGAGTCCAGCGCGCGCGCGCGCGCGGCGGCATTGGAGGCGCGGAACATCACGTAGCGCTTCATCAGCTGCGAGGCTCCGCGGAAGTTGCGCTCCACCGCGGCAGCGGGATAGGCGGGCCAGCGGTAGAATCGGCCGTGGCCCGCCTTGCTCGAAGGCGACGACGTGTACGAGTCGTCCACCATGCGCGGGTTGTAGTCCCACTGAGCGCGGTCCGCATCGAGGAGCGTCGGTCCCGTGGCGGGTCCCTGAAGTCGTCCCGCCTGCTCATCAATCAGGCGCCAGGCCTCATCCTCGTTCCAGAAAAGGTCGCGGAACTCGCGGATGCGATTCTGCCATTCCCGCCACACGGATGGGTAGGCCGACGCGCTGGCCAGCAGGCGCGCCTTGATGCGATCGACGCCGCCGCATCCCGCATCGTACATGTTCTCCGCCCAGGTGAGATCGAGGTCCCAGGGGATCACCTCCCACTTTCGCGACTCCGCGTCGCGGTAGTAGAAGAAGTTTTTGTCGTAGCAGATGTCGTAGTGGTGGATGGCCTGCACGACGGTCTGGTAGCCGAGGTATCGGGCGACGTTGAAGTTGGTGCGCCACCACGCCTCGGTCGCGCCGTTGTAGCCGTTCTGGAACGCAGCGAGATCACTGTTGTCCGCGGGTCCCGCGTTGCCGAGGTGGTTCAGTTCGCCGCCGCCGCCTTCCATCTTGTAGAGGTTGCCATCGTTCAGGCCGTGCTGATCGAGGAAGCGCCCGTCCGGCTGTTCGAGCATCAGGTAGACACCCCAGAAATCCCCGGCGTACTGGTCCGCCGCATTGCTTTCTGCCGCCTCGTCGATCACGCGGAACTGGGTGAAGGTCGAGTTCATGGCCGGCACGCCCGCGAGGCGGAAGACGCGAAACCCGGTGGACTCGAAC
>CAZYJB010001226.1:0-1634 GCA_964647675.1 uncultured Verrucomicrobiota bacterium
CGAGCTGTGCTTCGGCCTTGGTAACCGCGGTGCGCGCGGCATCGCCCACCGCCGCGGCGAAACCCCAGCGGGCCACCAGCGGCAGCGCGGCGGCGGCCGTCTCGTCCGCGGCGAGCAACTGCCGGAAGGCACCCCCGAGGGCGTCGTCCGCGGACGGCTTGATGTCTGCCTTGAGCGAGGCGGCCAGGGACTGCAGCGCCGCGGCGCGCGCGCGTCCGGACGCCGCAGGTGCGGCGCCCACCGCCAGCACGGCGCTGCGCGCGGCGGCGGCGTCGTTGAGGTTGGCGACCTGGCGCGCCAGGTGCGTGGCCAGGGTGCCCGCGGCGGCGACGTTGGACGACTTCAGCGCAGCCTTCAGGTAGAGCTGCGGATCGCGGGCGGTCATGCCCAGGGCGGCGGCCTGCATCTGAGGCTCCTGCAAGGACGGCCAGACGCTGACCAGCAGGTCGGCGATCTCGTCGTTGGGCGTGAGCGTGGCGGCCGCCACGAAGGCCCACAGGCGCACCTGCGGATTCGGATCGTTGAACAGCGCGCGTCCCAGCTCGACCGACGCCTCGGCGCCCGAGTTGTCGCGCTCCGCCGCGATGCGCATGGCGTTCTTGCGCAGGATTGGATTCGAGTCCTGGGCCGCGGCCACCAGGAGGTCGCCCTCGAGGGCGTCGAGATTATGCAGCGTCCAGAGTGCCTGCATGCGCCCGAGCGGCGTGCGGCCGGCCTCGGCCTTGGTGGTCAGCGCGGCGATGACCGAACGACCGGCGCCCTCGCTCAGCAGGCGGTTGGCGGTGGTGCGCACCCAGCCATTCGGATGATCGAGCATTTCGACCAACGCGGCGGGCTGTTTCGCGTTGAGCGCGAAGGCGGGCAGCGGCGTGGCCTGCTTGTGCTGCACGCGCCACAGGCGCGTGAATTTGTGATCGCGATCGGGACGCGCCGCCGCGTTGCGCGCTCCGTGCGCCGGACCGCGCGTGTCGTTGTGCACCGCGATCTGGTTGTAGAAATCGACCACATACAGCGCGCCATCCGGCCCGACCCTGCTGTGGATCGGCTTGAACCAGTAGTCCGTGCTGGTGAGGAAATGGGTGTCCTTGCGGCTCTCTTCGCGGCGGCCCTGGTACGAGATGCCATTGGGATCGAGGAACTCGTGGTGGAAGAGCCAGACGGTGGGCTCGCTCAGGAAGAAGGACCAGGACGGCCCCTGCCAGCGCCCGGGCCAGGCACCGCCGTCATAGATGGTGGCGCCGGCGGCCGCGGTCCACGCGCCCACCCAGTCGATCTGCACGTAGGGTTGGCGCGTCTCGCGGCGCGCCGGAAAGACCTTGTTTTCCTCCATGATCGAACGCGCCGCGCGCACACCAGGCAGACCGGCGCGGCCAACCACCTTCTCGGGCAGAACGACGTGCAGGATCGGTTCGCCACAGGTGGCGGTGGAGAAGAAGATGTCGCCGTCCGGCGCGACTTCGCAGCCCCAGGTGTTGCAGGATCCGGCCGCCACCTGCTCGATCGCCGAGCCGTCGGGACGGAAGCGGTAAATGCCCGCGCTGATGCGCCCGAACTTCTTCGAGCCGTCGCCCGACCGCAGGTCGCCCGAGCTGTAACCCACCGAGCCGTAGATCCACCCGTCAGGACCCCAGCGC
>CAZYJB010001227.1:0-1627 GCA_964647675.1 uncultured Verrucomicrobiota bacterium
AGGTAGATGACGCGCTTGGCCTTCGCCGCGTGGTGCAGTTGGCCGCCGAGGAACCCGAGGTCACGCGGTGCCACCGATGCGCCGGGAACCGCGGCCATCGAGGATGCCGGACGCATCAGGTGCGCGAGCGCAATGCCGCCCAGGCCCATGCCGAAACGGTTGAGGAACTGGCGCCGCGACGGGACGGTGGCGGCTCCGGTGCAGGGGGAAGGGGAAGAGCTCATGGTTCGGTCGGAGGAAGGGGGTCGCGCGACATCAGCGTTTCATCACGAACTCGTCGTGGTTCATCAAGGCGCTGGCAACCACCGTCGCCGCCGCGACGTCGTTCGCAGGCAGCGCCTCGTCGCGCGGCTTCTCGCCGATGGCGAGATAGTCGCGCGCGGCGTCCTGGTGGGCGTCAAAATAGCGCCTCTGTTCCTCGTGCAATTGGACGAGCACGCGCGCTTCCTGCGCGTCCGGACGCCGGCCCGTCAGCCGCTGGAAGGCATCGTCCACGAGTGCGCGCGGCTCGTTGGCGTGCCGACGCACGAGGGATTCGCCGAGCACGCGCGCGGCCTCGAGGAATTGGGGGTCGTTGAGCAGGACCAGTGATTGCAGCGGAGTGGAAGTCACCTCGCGCTTGGCGGTGCAGACTTCACGGCTGGTGGCGTCGAAGGTGAGCATGCTGGGCGGCGGTGCGGTGCGGCGCCAAAAGGTATACAGGCTGCGCCGGTAGAGCTTCTCGCCCTTGTCCTGGCTGTAGCTCTTGCCGGTGCCCGCGTCTTCCCAGACTCCCGCCGGCTGATAGGGCCTCACGCTGCGTCCGCCCAACGTCGGCACGAGCAGACCGCTCACGGCGAGTGCGCTGTCACGGATCTGCTCCGCATCGAGGCGGTGCTTCGGACCCCGCGCCAGCAGGCGGTTTTCCGGGTCGCGCGCCAGCAGATCGGCCGGCGCGCGCGAACCCTGGCGATAGGTCGCCGACATCAGGATGCGTTTGTGCAGTGCCTTGCGATCCCAACCCGAACGTGTGAACTCGGTGGCCAGCCAATCGAGCAGCTCGGGATGCGTCGGCAGCGTGCCCTGCATGCCAAAATCCCAGGTGGTGGCGACGAGCCCGCGGCCGAAGTGCTGTTTCCAGATTCGATTCACCGTCACGCGCGCTGTGAGCGGGTGCCGCGGGTCGGTCAGCCAGCGCGCGAGACCGAGCCGGGTGTTCGGAAGGCCGGCCGGCGCAGGGAAGATCTTCTCCAACACGCCCGCCTCGACCTCGTCGCCGCGCGCGTCGTAGGCGCCGCGACGCAGCAGGTAGGTGCGGCGTTTCTCGGGCAGTTCCTTCATCACCATGATCTCGCGCACGGGCGTGACCAGGGCGTTCTCCTCGCGGCGACGTTCGCGCAGCGCTTCCATCGCCTGCCGGGTGCTGCCATCCCATCGCGCGACGTAGTGTTGCTCCCATTCGACGGTGGGCAGAGTGGCCGGATCGCGCCCGGCGAGACGCGCCACCTCCAGGCCGGTCAGCGCGCTGTCGTAGACTTGGAACTCGTCCAGCTCCCCGTTCTTGAGCCCGTTGTCGCGGAACCGTCCCGCCAACGTGAGCGGAAGGTTGTTGGGATCCGAGTCGCCCCATTCAGCGCGATGTTGGATG
>CAZYJB010001228.1:0-1626 GCA_964647675.1 uncultured Verrucomicrobiota bacterium
GCCAACCGATCCATGTTCGGCTGGATGGTGGCGGTCACCACGACCTCCTCGCTGATCTCGTGCTCCTCCACCGCTTCGACCTTGATGCCCGCGGCCAGTATCTGCTGGTTGGTCAGCTTGAGCGCACCTTCGCCCTTGTCCTTTTCCTTGTCCTTGTCGCGAGCATGCGCGTCGGGTTTGCCCGATTCGTGCGCATGATCGTCCTTGGCAGGCGCCGCTTTCGCTTGCTCCGTACCGCGCCCCTTCGCCTCCGGTGCACTACTCGTTCTATCGCATCCCGTAAGCGCCATGGCGCCAGCAACCAGCACGACCCAAGCCCCCATCTGCATCATGTTCGTGTACCCCTTACGATCGATACGGTTGTGACTCATTGCGGCCTTGCCGTTGCACCGGACCACCCGGCGGCTTGTTCGAGTGCGATCCGTGCGAGGGCGACCTCGATCTCGGCGTCCAGTAGATCGCGCCGACCCTCGACCACCTGACGCGTAACCACGAGCAGTTCCAGCAACCCCAGTTCGCCCTCGCGATACGCACGGGTAGACAGCCTCTGGTTCTCATCCAACGCAGCCACAATGCTCGCGCGCACTTGCGCGACGCGCGCTCTGAGCCCTTCGAGCTTGATCCACAGCCCGCCGACCGACGCACGTGCCTCGCGTTCGCCCGCCAGCCGCTCGATCTGAATCTGTGTGAGATCCGCGCTCGCGCGCGCAATTGCCGCGGAATTGCGGCGAAACAGAGGCAGCGGCACCGAGACGTTCAGTCCGGTGACACGCTCGCGCGCATCGCCTGGACCTTCGCGCGCGATCCCGATACCCACCGTCACATCCGGAGAGACCGCAGCGCGCTCCAGGGACAGGCGGCTCCTCGCCGCACGTTCGCGTTGATCCATCGCTGCGAGCTGCGGCCGGCGGCTCGCGGATTCGAGCATCTGCGCGAGGGTATAAGACCCATCCCGTTCGAGCTTCCCCTGAGCATGCAGCAATTCCCCTGGAGGCAGCTGCAGGAACAAGGCAAGCTGGGTGCGTGCCTCGACCAGTTGAACGGCAAGGCCTGCCAGCTGGTTGCGCGCACGCCCGACTTCGACCGCGGCAACGTTGCCATCCAGCCGGGTGTCTTCCCCTGCAGCCACACGGCTGCGCACGGCGCCCGCCATCTGTTCCAGCGTCTTGATCGCCTCCTCTTCCAGGGCGCTGCGCTGCTGCAAGCCGAGAATCTGGACAAAGCTGCGCTCCACTTCGAAACGCAGCTGGCGTCGCATCTCCTCGATCTGCCGGTCGAGCGCGGCGCGCTCGCTCTCGGCGGCCTCGCGTCGATGCTGCGCCTGCCCGCCGGTTTCGAAGGCCTGGCTGATCCCCACGGCCCACTCACGGGTGTTCTGATCGGGCAGTCCGGGCTGCGGTGCGGTACGCCGCGCGAACTCTCCGGACAATTGCGGATTGTTCCAGAGCACGCTGCGCGCTTCGGCGATTTGCGCATCCAGGGCCTGCAAATTAGCCTGGGCGCTGCGCAGCGGCGGGCTCGCGGACTCAGCGAGTTTCCAGGCCTCTTCCAAGGTGACCGTCCGCAGCGCCACCGGCGCATCCGCGGCGCTCACAACCGTCTGGCTCGCCGCCGCCGCGTTCGAGA
>CAZYJB010001229.1:0-1625 GCA_964647675.1 uncultured Verrucomicrobiota bacterium
GTCACCATCGCCTGCGGCGCGATCTCCGGGTTCCACACCCTGATTGCCAGCGGCATCACGCCGAAGATCATCCCGCGCGAGAGCTATGTGCGCCCGATCGGTTACGGAGCGATGCTGCTCGAGTCGCTGGTGGCGATCATGGCCATGATCGCCGCCTGCACCCTCGAACCCGGCGTCTACCTGGCCATGAATGTGAAGGGCGCCGGCGCGACGCCGCAGGCGATCGAGGCGGACACCGTGAGCCGGATCGAGAAGAGCGGTTTCCTGGTTTGGAAGCCGGGGGCGACCCCCGGGGCGCCGGCGGTGTCCCAACCGGTCACCGTTTCGCCGGAAACGATGCACGAGCTGGCGCGGGAGATGGGTGAGAAGAGTTTGTTTGGGCGGACCGGAGGCGCGGCCACCCTGGCGGTGGGTATGGCGCAGATCTTCGCGAAACTCACCCACGGCCGGTGGCTGGATCTCTGGTACCACTTTGCGCTCATGTTCGAGGCGCTGTTTATCCTGACGACCCTGGATGCCGGGACACGCGTCGGCCGATACCTGATTCAGGAGGCTCTGCGCGCCGCGGTACCGCGCTTGGGCGACATCCGCAGCGTGGGGTCGAACCTCTTGGCCAGCCTGCTCATCGTGTCGGGGTGGGGTTGGTTTCTCATCAAGGGCGTTCAGGATCCGGAGGGCGGGATCAAGGCGTTGTGGCCGATCTTCGGCATCGCCAACCAGTTGCTGGCCACCCTCGCGCTCTGCCTGGCGACCACCATTCTGTTGAAGATGCAGTTGCGCCCCCGTCTCACCCCAGAAGCGGATGCGACGCCGCGGCGTCCGTGGCTCGCACTGGTCACCGTGGTGCCGCTGTGCTGGCTGCTGACGGTCACGACGACCGCGGGAGTGCAGAAGATCTTTCATGGGAGTCCACGCATCGGGTTTCTGGCGGGCGCGCGCGCGGCGGACGCTCAATGGCCGGCGCTGGAGGAACGACTGACGGTGGTGCGGGCCACTGGCGACGCGGAGGCAATTGGCGCCGCTGAGAAAGCCTGCCGCGCCAACCGTGTGGCGGCCTCCAACCATCGCGTCGACGCCTGGGTCACCGGCTTCTTCCTGGCGTTGGTGGGCATCGTGGTCTTTCTCAGCGTGCGTGAATGGGTGCTCCTCATTGCGCGGCGCAAGGTGGCTGAACTGCGCGAGACTCCGCCCGTCTGGTTGCCGCAGTATGCCGTGGCCGAGGCGGGCACCGGACACGTGCTTAGTCTCGCGGCGCTGGGCTGGGCGTTGCTGCGCGAGTGGAGCGGCGAGACCGAGTTCGAGCGCACGCGGACAGCACTGGTGGAACTTCGGCCCGGCGGAAAAACGTGTGAGCACGGAGCGTCGACGCGCACCGACGGGAAGGCATGGGCGGCTTCGGTCGAGGACCGGTACCGGGGCATCCGAAGGTGCTGTTGAGGACGTGTCGGAGTTTTCTTTTTCAGACTGGCCCTGAGCCGGAACCATGCAGTAGCAGCGAAGCAATTCGCACG
Organism: uncultured Verrucomicrobiota bacterium; assembly: GCA_964647675.1. Lineage (GTDB taxonomy): Bacteria > Verrucomicrobiota > Verrucomicrobiia > Limisphaerales > CAIMTB01 > CAIMTB01. Next base: position 1,512 of record CAZYJB010001229.1, read on the forward strand.
CGAAGGCGCGAAGAGCGCGAAGAAAGATCCCGCCCGCGCCTTGGTCCACTTCCTGTCCTTCGTGACTTCGTGGTTCAAATCGGACGATCACGGGCACCATCGACGGTCGCGGTG
>CAZYJB010001230.1:0-1624 GCA_964647675.1 uncultured Verrucomicrobiota bacterium
GCCCGAAGTCTTCCGGACCCCGGAGGCGACGTGCCCAGTCTCCGTCCTGCGCGTACGGCACACGATCCTGCACCCGTCCTGAAGCATCCCGCAGGACGAGTTCCTCTCCCGAGTTCGACAAGCGTCCGGCCCAGGGTCCCAGCACGGGAACCGACTCCACAGCGCGCCCCACCCACCGCACCGGCGCGGCGACCACCAGCACCATTCCGCCGGGCGCGACCTCCATTCCCGGGGGAAAGACAAACTGCACCCCGGAGTCGAAACGCCAACCGTCCAACCGCACGGGAACCGTCCCGTTGTTCAGCAGTTCGACGAACTCGTCCGCCGGATCATGCGACGCGGCATGGTAATGAATCTCATGGATGACCATCGCCGCCCGCAGCCTGGTCCCTCCACCCAGGAGGCAGATGGCGAGCAGCCAAAAGGACCAATGAATCCGGGGCACGCCCGGATTCTACGCCACCGGCGAGGCGCGGCCAAGATGCCGGGACGCCATCAACCCCTGCGTGACTCACTTGCACTACCGTCCAGCTCTCCGTGACTTTGGGATTGAACCCGACCTCGCACGGTCGAGGGGGCAGTCGACGACACCTGAAGAGCGTGGGTTGAACCACGCGGTTTCCTTCGATGAGTGGCTAGACAAAAGTCAGGGATTGGCGCGTCTTCAGAGCACAGGCATGTCCCGTTCTCCCGACCTCGAACGCCTCTACGCGGACCATGCGGGGGCGCTCGTGGCGTTCGCGCGTCAGCTCAGCCACGATGATGATGAGAGTCGGGACCTGGTGCAGGACGCCTTCGTCAAGATTGCGCGCCAACCCACGATCCTGGACGAGGTTCGCAACGAGCGCGCGTTCCTGCTGCGCCTCGTGCGCAACGGGTTTCTGGATCTGCTGCGCCGACGGCAAACGCGCGGCGCCGGTACCGGAGGCGCCCCGGAGGCATCGGTCGCGGAGACCTGCCTGTTCGCGCCGGCTTCCGCGCCGGATGAGCAGACCTTTCGCAACGCACTGTCCGGCGCACTCCGGGAACTTCCCCTCGAACAACGCGAGGTGGTGCACCTCAAGCTGTGGGAACACCTCACGTTCGACGCCATCGCGGATCTGCTCGGTATCCCCTTGAACACGGCCGCCAGCCGCTACCGCTACGGCTTAGACAAACTCCGCCTGCGACTGCGTCCACTTTATGAGGAGCTGCGATGAAGACCCCACCTGAGTCGAACGACCCGTTTGAACGCCGTCTGGCCGAGGTGCCGCTCGCGCAGGCGCCCGAGGACTGGCGCGATGCCATTCTCAGCGCCGCGCGTGCCGCTCGTTCGGAGATGGCGGACAGGCCCCGGCCGTCTGCGCTGCGCTGGTTGCGGGCGCCGTGGCTCATCCTTGGCGGCGCGTGGGCCGTGGTCGCCGCGCTGGCGCTCCTTCAGCATCAGATCGAGGCCACACCCCATCTCGCTGGATTCCGGGGAGGCGCGAATCATCGCCCGCTCGATGCCGCCTCGCTTGCCGCCGCGCGAGCCTTTCAACGGGAACTGATGACCTCCCTGGATGGGGACACCTGGGCAGAGGATGTCGATTCACCCCCTCCGCCGTCGCCGTCTCCTGCCGATCACCCCTCGGCACCTCGATCC
>CAZYJB010001231.1:0-1624 GCA_964647675.1 uncultured Verrucomicrobiota bacterium
GCGACGTCTTGGTCCCAAACCAAGTGCTCTACCAGGCTGAGCTACGTCCCGAGATCCGATCCGCACGGCCAGTGAACCAGCGGGTCGGGGCCCGCGCAATGACCGATTCGAGGGCGCGAATCCGATTGTCGGATCCCGCCGTGGGGCGATGGCCAACATCGAAGGCGCCCGCGGACGAAGCCGGGCGGTGTCACTTCCGCTTCGCCGACGGCGGCGACTCCGCCTTGATCCGCTCCTGGACCCGTTGATTGAACGCGGCGCCGGCGTTGTGGCCGCCTTCGTGCAGCTTCACCTGCAGGGCGGCCACCTCGATGAGGCGCGCCAGATCGCGTCCGGGACGCACCGGGATGACGATGTGCGGCACGCGGATGCCGAGCAGTTCGACGTGGTCCATCTCGATGCCGAGGCGGTCGACGTCGACCACATCGTTCCAGAGTTTCAGGGTGACGATCAGGTCGACCACCTTGTTTTCGCGCACGGCGCGGACGCCGAACATGCGTGCGACATCGACGATGCCGATGCCGCGCACCTCCATGAGGTGCTGCGCCATGGGATTGGCCGAGGCGAGCAGTTCCACGTCGTCATGCACCCGCAACCGGATGTAGTCGTCGGCGACGAGGCTGTATCCGCGCTCGAGCAGGGCGAGGACCGACTCGCTTTTGCCGATGCCGCTTTCGCCCTGCACGATCACGCCGATGCCGAGGATGTCGACCATGCTGCCGTGGAGCGTGGTGCGGCGCGCCGACATCGCTTCGAGCGCGATGGTGGCTTTGTTGATGAACTTCATCGTGATCGCGCGCGTGCGGAACACGGGGATGCCCGCGCGGTCCGCGGCGGCGATCAGGCCGGGGTCGGGTTTGAGGCCGCGCGCGATGACGACGCAGGGCACGGTGGGGGTGAAAAGGATTCCGTAGGCGCGCTTGCGGCCCTCGGGCGGCAGGCCGCGCAGGAAGTGGATTTCCATGCTGCCCAACACCTGGATCCGGTGGCAGGCGAAGTACCGCGTATGACCGGCGAGCGCGAGGCCGGGTCGGTTGAGCGTGGGCTCGCGGATGAAGCGGTTGAGCCGGCCGCCGCGGGAGAGCAGATCGAGCTCGAGCCGCCGGCCGTATTCGTTCACGAACTGCTCGACGGAAACCTGCGGGGCCGACACGTCGCTGATGGCGGGCATGACTCTCCCTTTCGCGTCACATGTTGAACTCGGGTCCGAGATAGATCTCGCGGGCGCGCGGGTCCTGGACGAGCTGTTCCGCGGATCCCTCGTAGACCACCTGGCCGTGGTGGATGAGGTAGGCGCGATCGACGAGCTTGAGCGTGTCGCGCACGTTGTGGTCGGTGATGAGAATGCCGAGTCCGCGTTCGCGCAGGCGGCGAACGATCTTCTGGACCTCAAAGATGGCGATGGGATCGATGCCACTGAACGGCTCGTCGAGCAGCAGCAGGCGCGGGTTGGTGACCAGGGCGCGCGTGATCTCGAGGCGCCGCTTCTCGCCGCCGCTCAGGGTGTAGGCCTTGCTCCCCGCGAGCCGCGCGAGGTCCAGTTCGTCGAGCAGGTGCTTGAGGCGCACGGCGCGGTCGGAGCGCGAGCCGCGGCAGGTCTCGAGGATCGCGCGGATGTTCTGTT
>CAZYJB010001232.1:0-1623 GCA_964647675.1 uncultured Verrucomicrobiota bacterium
GCCGATCACAAGCAAGCGCAGTCCCTGCCGCACCACCAGCCACGCCAGACCACGCGGCTCCGCGCCCAGGGCGAGTCGGACGCCAAATTCTTTCTGCCGCTGCGCCACCCCCTGCGCGAGCACGGCGTAGAGTCCCAGCGCCGCCAGCAGCAGTGCGACCCCGCCCAGGGCCGACAGCATCACCGCGCTCAATCTCGAAATGGCATACGCCGCGCCGACGTAGTCTTCGAGTCTCATCGCCGCCATGGGCGACGCGGCCGGCGACAGGGACTGCGCCACGCGCTCGACGGCGATGCGCGCCGCCGACGGTTCCATCGCCGTCCGCACCACGAGCGTCATGGCGTGGCGCGGGAACTGCAACATGGGCACGAATGCATACGGTTGCGGAGCCTCCCCCAGCCGACGGTATGGCCCGCCTTTCACCACCCCCACAATCCGCGCGGACCCGGCCCAGAACTTCAATTCGCGCCCGATGGCCTCGCGGCCCTGCAAATAGCGGCGCACGAACTCCTCATTCACCAAGGCGACACGGGTCGTGGCGCGCGCATCATCGCCCTCCTGAATATCGCGACCCTTCAGCACCCGGATATCCATGGTCTCACAGTACCTCGGTCCCACCACGATGATACCCGCCTCGGCGCCCTCGCCCGGCGGCGGGGTGTGGCCCTCCACCTCGAAGCGGCTGCTGTCGCCGCCCTCGAATCCCATGGGTAACCAGTGGGTCAGCGTGACCTTTTGCACGCCGGGCAACTCGAGCACCTGCCGGCGCAGGCGTTCATACCACGCCACCGCCTCGCGGCGATCCACGATCGTTTCCGGAAGGTCGAAACCCGCCACCCAGACGCGGCGCGGGTCAAATCCCAGATCCGCCTGCCGCGCGAGGCTGTAGCTCCGAATGCACAATCCCATTCCGGTCAGCAGTCCGGTCGCGAGACAGACCTGCACGACGACAAACAGCTGCCGCAACCGATGCCCACTGGCCGAGGTGGTTCCGCGCCCGCACGCCTTCAGCGCGTCGTGCAACCGTGTGTTCAGGGCATGCCGGATCGGCGCCAGCCCGAACAAGGCGCTGGTCCCGACCGCCACCACCCCCAGCATGGCCACCAGCCGCCAGTCGGCGGTCAGTCCAAGGCTCAACGGCAGGTAGGTCGGGGGCATCAACCCACTCAGCGCACGCGCGCCCGGCGCCGAGATCACCAGCGCCAGCACGGCCCCCAGTCCACCCAGCAGCAGACTCTCCAGCAACAACTGGCGCACCAGGCGCGCACGTCCGGCACCCACCGCCAGCCGGATCGCCATCTCGGACTCGCGCTCGAGGGCGCGTACCAGTTGCAGATTCGCCAGGTTGGCGGTCACCAACCCCAGCAACAACAGCCCCACCACGCTGAGCGCTGTGAGCGCCGGCAGGAAAAACGATGCCCCGCCCCACGGGGACCGCCACAGCGGCAGCACGTCGAAGGTCAGGCGCGAGTACGAATCCGGAAACTGCGCGCGCCAGCGGGCCGCCACGCCTTCGCAGCGGGCCGCCGCCTCGCCGCGCCCGACCCCCGGGGCGAGACGCGCCACGGCATGCAGATCGCGCCATCCCCTCCCCTCTTCTCGTTTCCGTAACTCAGCATCGGT
>CAZYJB010001233.1:0-1620 GCA_964647675.1 uncultured Verrucomicrobiota bacterium
TCTGAGCCAACAAGGGGGCTCCTCCATGGGCATGTTTGGAAGCCGCCGAAAGAAACACGGATTGTACTACCTGCTGCCAGGCATGACCCGGGCCAACCGCGAGAAGCGCAAGCGCGTCTTCCGCTGGTCACTGGTGGTCGGCCTCCTCGCCGCGGGCGCCTTCGCCGGTGTGCTGTGGCTGGTCAACCGCTAGTCCCGACGTCCGTCGATCTCAGCGACGCGGCGAGTTGCCCGCCGAACAATTCACCATACCGGCCTCCGCGGCGGATGAGATCGTGGTGGGTCCCCTGCTCCACCAGCCGCCCGCCATCCAGCACCAGCACCCAGTCAGCGTGCCGCACGGTGGCGAGACGTTGCGCGATCACGAAGGTGGTGCGCCCCGCACTCAGCTGGCGCATGGCGCCCTGGATCAGACGTTCGGTCTCGGGATCCACGCTGGCCGTGGCGTCGTCGAGAATGAGCCAGCGCGGGTTCATGAGGAAGGCGCGCGCAATGGCCAGCCGCTGACGTTGGCCGCCACTCAGCGAGACTCCCCGCTCCCCGATGCGCGTGTCGTACCCGCGTTCGAGTTCCCGGATGAACCCATGGGCCTGCGCTGCGCACGCCGCCGCCTCCACTTCGGCATCCGTCGCCGAAGGACGCCCATAGGCGATGTTCTCGCGCACACTGGCGCTGAAGAGAAACGTCTCCTGAAAGATGAAACCCACCGCCCGCCGAAGCTCGGAAAGCCGCAACTCACGGGCATCCACGCCGTCCAGCAACACCGCGCCGGCGTCCGGGTCATGGAACCGCGGGATCATGGCCACCAGGGTGCTCTTGCCCGCACCGGTCGCGCCCACCACGGCAACCGTCCGGCCCGGTTCCACGCGGAAGCTCACCTCGTGAAGCGCGGCACCGCGGGTCGGGTCTTCGGTCGTGACCGCCGCCGAGGCGCGTTCGTGGCTGAAGCTCACGCCGCGGAACTCCACGCTTCCGCCGCCCTCGGGCAGCATTCGTGATCCGCCCACGAGGGTGCGCGGCTCCCGAATCACTTCGAGAATGCGCTCCGCGCTGGCGCTTGCGTTCTGCACGATGCTGGTGAACTGCCCCACCAGGCCCATGCGATGACCGATGGCCATGAGGTACAGAATCACGGCCGCGAGGTCACCCACCGGGATTGCTCCCTGGATCACCAGCCCGCCTCCCACCCAGAGAATCAGCGGCGTGGTCAGCCCGAAGATGAACTGGGCCAGCGGCACGCGCGCCGCCCAGTAATTCACCGTGCGCGTCACCGACTCGAGGAAGGCGTCCTTCTTCAGCCGGAACCGCTCGATCTCGGCCTGCTCGCGCGCGAAGGCCTTGACCACGCGCACGCCGGCAATGTTCTCCTGAATGACCGAAGTCATCGCCCCATGAAGATCGTGCACCGCCCGCCACTGCGGCTGCAACCGCGCCGCGAAGTAGGCGATGAGACCCACCGAGGGAACCAAAGTCGCCGCGGTCAGCACTCCCAGCAGCGGATGCACCTGATGAATCAGCGCCAGCGTGACCACCAGCGCGGCGGCGATGTCGATCATCAGGAACAGGCACGCGAAGAGGAAATCCTGGAGGCGGCTGATGTCAGTGGTGGACCGCGAGATC
>CAZYJB010001234.1:0-1620 GCA_964647675.1 uncultured Verrucomicrobiota bacterium
AGCCTGAACCTGTCGGATGTCATCGGCGCGCAGACCGGCAGTCTGTTCGCCTGGCACGTGTTCAAGCAGCCGGTGGCGTTCTTCATCTTCCTCATCGCCGCCTTCGCCGAGACCAACCGCCTGCCGTTTGATCTGCCCGAGGCCGAGACCGAACTGGTCGGTGGTTATCACACCGAATACAGCTCGATGAAGTTCGCGCTGTTCTTCCTCGGCGAATACGCCGCGATGATCTCGGTGTCCGCCATGATGGTGACGCTGTTCTTCGGCGGCTGGACGCTGCCCTTCCTCGGACTCGACCAGCCCGCCGGATCCCTCGTGATGGGACTGCTCCACATCCTGATTTTCTTCCTCAAGCTGTGCGCGCTGTTGCTGCCGATCATCTGGGTCCGCTGGATGCTGCCGCGGTTCCGCTATGACCAGTTGATGGACCTGGGGTGGCGCCGGTTCATTCCGGTGGCACTGCTCAACATCGTGGTGACCGCCGGGATCCTGGCGCTGCTGCCGCGCTGAACACCAAGCCATGATCGTCGAACGCAAACCCCTCAATCTCGCCGAACGCCTTTACCTGCCGGCGGTGGCGAACGGGTTCAAGGTCACCTGGCGCCACTTCAAGCGCACGCTGTTCGAGGGCCGCACCGCGGCCAAGGAGACCTCGGAGGGCTTCTATCCCGAGGTGCCCTGGCGCGTGGGGGAGGGCTACCGCGGGGCGCCCTATCTGGTGCGCGACCAGGACGGTGCGACCAAGTGCGTGAGCTGCCAGCTCTGCGAGTTCGTCTGTCCGCCCAAGGCCATCCGCATCACGCCTCCCGGGCCCGAGGGCGCGCCCGCCGACCGGCGCAACGCCGAGAAGATGCCGCGCGAATTCGAGATCAACATGCTGCGCTGCATCTTCTGCGGCTACTGCCAGGAGGTGTGCCCGGAAGAGGCGATCTTCCTGCAGCGCGACTACTCGCTGACCGGCACGACCCGCGCCGAGATGATCTACGACATGGAGAAACTGCTCTCCCTCGGCGGCACCCACGCCGGGCACCGCAAATGGAAGCAGAAGGAGGACGAGGCCCGCGCCCAGGAGTCGTTCCCGCCGCCCGTTCCCTGAGCCGATCGAAGCCCCGAGGAACCTCCCATGACCGACCTCCTCTTCGTCCTGTTCGCCGCGCTCGCCCTGCTGTGCGGGTTCCTGACCGTCGCCAATCCGTTCACGCGGAGCCCGGTGGCGAGCGCGCTGTTCCTGGTGCTGACCATGGTCTGGCTTTCCGGCCTGTTCGTGCTGCTGCACGCGTTCTTCATCGCAGCGGTCCAGATCCTCGTTTACGCGGGCGCCGTGATGGTGCTGTTCCTGTTCGTCATCATGCTCCTCGATCTGAAGGAGGAGGAGCGCCGGCAATGGAACCGCTTCGGCGTCGCGGCGGGCCTGATCTCGGTGCTCGGGCTGCTCGGCATCCTGGCCGCCACGGTGGTGCGCTCCCGTCCCGGTGAAGCCGGCGGGCCGCCCTCCCTCGAGGGCGGCACCCACGCCCTGGGACTGACCCTCTTCCGCCAGTACCTGCTGCCCTTCGAGATCGTCTCGGTGCTGCTCCTGGTCGCCATTCCCGAAGCGCCGGTCGAGCAGCTCGTCCACGC
>CAZYJB010001235.1:0-1619 GCA_964647675.1 uncultured Verrucomicrobiota bacterium
AAGGCCTCCTTTTCGTCGATGGGATAGTTCGGCAACCACCACGGCAGGCGAGCAGAAATCCGTGGTCGGCAGGTTTCGCTTGCCAGCCGCGCCCATTCTGCTCCGGCCGCGCCCGCTTGCCTGCCTCCCGACCTTGCCCTTTCCAAGGCGTCCGCGGTCCCGTAGCTTCCGCCCACTTTTGTTTCGATCGATGCCGAGCGTCTTTATCAGGACCTATGGTTGCCAGATGAACGAGCGCGACAGCGAGGCGGTCCTCGCCCAGCTCGCCGCGCGCGGCTATGCCCTGGCGGCAACGGAATCCGAGGCCGATGTCGTGCTGCTCAACACGTGCAGCGTCCGCGACCTCGCGGAACAGAAGGCGCTCGGAAAAATGCAGGCCCTGGTCGGCCAAGCGCGCAAGCACAAGCCCGGGCGCGTCCTCGGTTACCTTGGCTGCATGGCCCAGAGTCGCGGCACCGAACTCGCGCAATCCGGATCCGGGGTGCGCCTCGTGCTCGGCACGCAGAAGTTCCACCGCACGGGCGAGCATCTGGACACTCTGCTCTCCAACCCGGCCGCCACCGTGGTGGACACCGATGCGGAAACGGGCAGCGAATCCACCATTCGCGAACACTCGCCTGCCCGCGCAGGCGCGGCCGGCTCCGTCACCGCCTTCGTGAGCATCATGCAGGGGTGCAATCAGCACTGCACCTTCTGCATCGTGCCCTTCACGCGCGGCGAGGAGCGCAGCCGTCCCATCGCCGGAATCGTCGAGGAATGCCGTGAACTGGTCGCGCGCGGCGTGCGCGAGGTCACGCTGCTCGGACAGATCGTCACCAGCTACGGCCGTCGCATGCTGCCGGTGGTCGCGGGTCGCTCGCCGTTCGTGCAACTCCTGGAGGCGGTCCACGAAATCGACGGCCTGGAGCGCATCCGCTTCACCTCCCCCCATCCGAAAGGCTACGGCGACGACCTGGTGGACGCCTACACCCGCCTGCCCAGGCTCTGCCCGCATGCACACCTGCCGGTGCAGAGCGGCAGCGATCGCCTGCTCAAGGTCATGCACCGCGGCTACACCCGCGAACGATACCTCGGAATCGTCGAGCGCTTACGCGCGGCGCGCCCGGACATCGGGCTCAGCACCGACATCATCGTCGGGTTCCCGGGCGAGACGGAGCAGGATTTCGAGGCCACGCTCGATCTCGCGCGCGCGGCACAGTTCGATCAGGCGTACGTGTTCAAGTACTCGCCGCGCCGCAACACCCCCGCCGCCGAAATGCCGGATCAGGTGCCGCAGGCGGTGCTGGAGGAGCGCAACCAGCGGCTGCTCTCGGTCATCAACGAGATCGGGGACCGCCGCTACGACGCGCTGGTCGGCAGCGAACAGCCCATCCTCGTCGAGGGCCCCAGCCACCGGAATCCCGCGCGCCTCGAAGGCCGCACCGGCTGCAACAAGATCGTCGTCTTCGAGGGCTCCGACCGTCACGTGGGCCAGGTCATGACCGTGCGGATCACTCGGCGCGGCTCCTTCACGCTCTATGGCGACCCCGCCATCGTCGGTCTCGACGCCGCCGACTCCGCTGTGCCCGGCGCCGCTCCCGCCGCGGTCTGCTCCTGAATTCCCCGAACCGCATGTCCCT
>CAZYJB010001236.1:0-1616 GCA_964647675.1 uncultured Verrucomicrobiota bacterium
CACGCCGCGGTTGACGCCCATGGCACCCGGATTGTTCCCATGGGCGAAGGGGTCGAAACGCCAGCGTTCGGTGCCCGTCGCTGCGTCGACTGCCACCAGCTTCAATCCGGGCGACGTGCCGTAGAGCACGCCGTCGACGATGATGGGATTACACTGGATCTGTGTGCGATTCTCTCGGCTGGCGTCACCGCTGCGATAGGTCCAGGCCACCTGCAGCCGACCCACGTTCTCGCGTGTGATCTGACGAAGTTCCGAATAATGCCGGCGCCCGCCGTCCCCGAGCGGCTCGGGCCTGGCGGCACCCGGCTCGGCCGCGCGCGGAAACGCGGCGGCCACGGCCAGGACCAGGAGCAGCAGGGCACACGACAGGGGACGCGCGGTCCGGGAAGTGCGTGGCATGGCGCCGGAGAATCCTGAGGGGCTCGCAAAAAAGCCAGCCTGAGCACCCCTCGGCGACAATCCGCTCGCACCCCGCGTCTCCACGCCGCACGGTTTCGCACGAACATGCACCTGGGCACGGACCCCATCCCACGGCTGGTCCGCGATCTTGCGATCCCGGCGAGTGTGGGGTTCCTGTTCAACACGCTCTTCAACGTGGTGGATACCTGGTGGGCGGGGCGCATTTCGACCGAGGCGCAGGCGGCGCTTTCGCTCTCGTTCCCGGTGTTCTTCATTCTGATCGCCGCGGGCAGCGGCGTCTCGCAGGGCGCCACGGCCCTGATCTCCCACGCCCTGGGCTCGCAGAACCCGGCACTCGCGCGGCACCTCGCGGCGCAGGCGGTGGTGATCGGCACCACGCTGGGTCTCCTGCTCACCGCGCTCGGCTGGATCATCGCACCGTCGCTCTTCCGCCTGCTCGGCGCTTCGGAGGTCTATCTGGACCTCTGCCTGGCGTACATGACGGTCATCCTCGGTGGCGCGGTGTTTTTCCTCCTGCAATCCATCGTCAACTCGGGCATCCAGGCCCAGGGCGACACGCGCACGTTCCGGAATGTCCTGATCGTCGGGTGCGCGCTGAATTTCGCCCTCGATCCATGGTTCCTGTACGGCGGTGCAGGCCTGCCGCCGATGGGATTGCGCGGCATCGCGCTGTCCACCGTGCTCATCACTGCCGGCGGAGTTCTCTATCTGGTTCGTGTCTTCCGCCGTTCTCCGCTCGGCTTGCAGCTCACGATGCGCGACTTCCAGCCGTGCGGCGCCACGCTCGCGGAAATTCTCCGTCAGGGCGTGCCGGCCAGCCTCAACATGATGACCGTCGCGCTGGGGATCTTCGTCATCACCTGGTTCCTGAGCCGGTTCTCGCCGCACACGGTGGCGGCCTACGGCATCGCCACGCGCATCGAACAAATCCTCCTGCTGCCGACCATCGGTCTGAACATCGCGACGCTGACGCTGACCGGGCATAACTACGGAGCCCAACGCCTGGACCGCGTAGCCGAAACCTGGCGTACATCGATCCGGTACGGACTGCTCCTGATGGGAATGGGCGGCCTGGTGCTGTTCACGGCGGCGCAGCCCCTGATGGAGGCCTTTTCGAGCGATCCCGAAGTGGTGCGCCCGGGCGCCGCCTATCTGCGTATCGCCGCCTTCACGCTGGGCGCGTACGTGATTCTCTA
>CAZYJB010001237.1:0-1615 GCA_964647675.1 uncultured Verrucomicrobiota bacterium
CCGCCACTTTGTCGAACATGGCCCAGCTCTTGCCCCGCTGGAGCGCCTGCTGGAAGAGGTCCCTGCCACTCGTCCGCCGGATCGCCTCAAGCAGATGAAGGTTGAGTGCCACGAGCGGCGCCGATGCCGGACGGGTGAATTGAAGGCGGACTCCGCGCACCTCCGCGCCGTCGGAAGCGGATCGATTCATATCGCGTTCGAACGCCAGGAATCGGATGCCGGGCAGTTTCCGGGCGTTGAGGTCGGCCGCGAGCCGGGAGGGATTGAGAAAGGGCGCGCCCACGATCTGGAAGGAGAACGGCGTTCCCGTCCCGAGATTTACCCCGCCGATTTCACCCAGCATGCCGGTGCTCACGAGGTAGAGCGGCGAGTCGCCGTAAGGCACGTTTGGGGAACTGGCCACCCAACGGAGGCCCGTGTCGTTCCAGGTCATGCTCCGCTTCCAGCCCCGCATCGGCACCACGGTGAGAGAGCAACGATTGGTGATCCATCGTTCGCCCTGGATCATGCGCGCCAGTTCTCCGGCGGTAAGCCCGTACACGTACGGAATCGACCACTGTCCCACGAACGACCGGAACCGGGGATCGAGCAGGCTGCCTTCCACGCGGGTGCCGCCCAGCGGATTGGGCCGGTCGAGCACCATGACCGCAACGCCCGCGGCACCGCAGGCGTCCAGCACCAGGCCGAGGCTGCTGATGTAGGTGTAGCTGCGGCAGCCGGTGTCCTGGATGTCGTAGATCAGCACGTCGACACCTGCGAGCATGCGTGCGGTCGGACGCCGCACGGGGCCGGGGCCGTACAGTGAGAAGATGGGCAGTCGTGTGGCAGGTTCCACGGCATCCGGAACTTCCACTCCGGCCCGCGCGCGGCCATCGAAGCCGTGCTCGGCACCGAACAAGGCGACCACCTTCACGCCGGGCGCACGCAGAAGGCGCCGCCAGGTGGGCTCCCCGCCGCGGGTGACGCCGGTTGGGTTGGTGAGCACTCCGACCCGCCGCCCGCGCAGCGGCGCGAAATTCTGGGCCTCCAGGACATCGATGCCGGTAAGCACCGGCGCAGGTTTCGGAGCCGCCTCGAGCCGTGGCGTCACCGGCCAGATGAGCAGGCCGAGCAACGCCGCCAGCAGGAGAAGGGTCCGGCCGCCGGGAGGGAGAGCCGTACGAGCCTGGAGCGACTGGGGTACGTCGATCACGCGCAGGAGAAAAAGAGCGCGCCGAGTCGTCACTCCGGCGAAGGCCAGCGCGTGCCGTCGGCGAAGGTCACGCCCTCCACGCCGAGGCGCACGCTCTTGGTGAATTGCGGGACGAAGAACGCCTGGAGCTCGATGATATTGGAGGCCGAGCCCGACAGCACGGCATTCGTGTCGGCGTGAACGGTCGTCCAGCGGCCCAACCGCACCCCGCGCCGGTCGAGGTACTCGAGCTCGATCTTGAGCTCGTGAACCGCACGCTGGTCCTCGTTCCGTGCGCGGACGAGCAGCTTGCGCAACTGGTTCGGCGACGGTTCCCCGAGTTCCACGACTACGAGTGCCACGGGCGGACGCGCGGGATCGCGTTCGGGTTCGGCCGGGGACCGGTGCGGTGGCGTGGCAGGTGAAACCTCGGTGCTAACTCCC
>CAZYJB010001238.1:0-1610 GCA_964647675.1 uncultured Verrucomicrobiota bacterium
GGTGTCCGCGCTCCTGAAGCAGGGGGACCCTCTACCGGGCACGAACTCCACCGTGCGAGGCTTCGGACCCGTGGCTGTCCACGACGGGGTGATCACCTTTTTCGCTTTCGACACGGCCTTCGCGCGGCACGTGGTGGAATGGCGGGATGGTGTGCTTCGACGATTGGCGTGGCCGGGCATGGAGATTCCCGGGGTGGGCACGATCAACACCATCGACTCGTCCCAGATCTTCCGGGAGGGAAGCCGGGTCTATCTCGATGGTCGGACACGCCTCATCAACGGAACCGTGATGCAGGCGGTGTTCGCGGTGGACGTCGACGGACTTCATCCGGTGCTGACCTTGCCGAAACTGGATGGACGCCGTTTCTCGGGTGTCGCGATTCAGGGCGCGGACGACGGACGCGTCCTGTTGGGGGTTCGCTTCGATCAAGGCGGCGCCTCGTTCGTGGCGAACATCGGCCAGGCGGGCGCCGAACCGCCGCGATTGATGCATGCGCGCGACGGGGGCACGGGACTTCGTGTGACCGTGCCGGAGGGAACCGTGCTCGAGGCGGCGCTCTCGCTGGGCGGCGTGTGGCAGGCGGTGCCGGGAGGCGGGGAGATCGTGATCCCGCTCGACGGCGCGGCGCGGTTTCTGAGGCTCAAGCGTCCGTGAGGGCGTGACGCACGGCTTGCGGGCGAACCCGTCCCATGACATCACGGTGGTGGCCAATCCCGCCGACGCCATGAATCCCAACTCCCAGTTTTCGCGCCCGCGCTCATCCATGTTCCGCTCCGCATCGATCCCGGAACTCCGGCGGTGGCTGGGACCCCTGGCAATCGTTCTGGCGGGCCTGGGTCAGACCATCTTCGCTGCGCCGTCCGTGTTCACCGTCGATCCCGAGCGCAGCACCGTCGCGCTGGGCGGCAAGGTCGTGGGTGTGAACCTCGAAGCGCAGGGGGCGGGGAGTCTGGTCACCACCTACGAAGGCACCCTTCAGGCCGAGGTGTCGGCGACGGCGATCAGCTTCACGGGCGCGGGCCTGGTCAAGGCGCGCAACTCCGGCACCTGGCAGCCGGCGGCCGGTGGAGCGGCCGGTTCGGCGCCGGCCAATTATGGCGGCAAGGCGCTCTCGGCCCTGGCCAACGCGTTGGCCGCGGCGCGCAACATCCAGTTCTCGGCCACTTCGGCAGCGCTGCCCATCGCGGGCGGTGCGTTCAATTCCGCCGGTGTGTCCTTCAAGTTTCCCGAAAGCGGCGAGTCGGTGGTCGACTACGCGACCACCGGGTTCGTGTCGCAGAAGGGCGCGGTCAAGCTGACCGGACTCGCCACCAACCAGGTGACCGGAGTGGCCACGCTTTCGACGAGTGGCACCACCGAGACGCTCACCGTGCCGGTCGATGCCACGCTGAGCGCGACGCTGCTGTTCCCGGGTGACGTGCAGTTGACCCTCAAGGGACAGATTGTGGCCACGCGCACGGTCGAGGGCGGTGGCGGCAGCGCGACCTTCGACGCCTTCCTGGCGGCGCGGTTCCCGGGGGTCTCGGATCCTGCCGTGGTGGGGCCGACGGCAGACGGCGACGGGGACGGGTTGCCGTTGTTCGTGGAATACGCCTTCGGACTCGATCCC
>CAZYJB010001239.1:0-1606 GCA_964647675.1 uncultured Verrucomicrobiota bacterium
GGCAAGACGCCGGCGTCCGTATAATGGGCAACCAACGCCGTCGCGCGAAGGCCCCCTCCGCGGCACGCCATCCTGTCCGTGAGCCGACGACACCGACGCGGGTCCGAAGATGCGGGAAGTAGCGAGGGCAAGATGGACGGACGCGAGGGAATGCCGACTCAAACCGCGGGATTCCTGCATTCCATCACCGTGAAATGCCGACCCATTCCTCCGCCCGCCGCGTCACAAGCGTTGAATCGCGTCCTCCGCGGCGGCCAGGTATATGGGGTCCGGATTGAAGGCATGCTCGGCCAGCATCACCTCCGTAAATTTGATCGCGTGATCGTCACTGCTTTCAAGCGCGCGCGCCACCAGTTCGGCGCGACCGAGCGTTTCTTCGGCATCGCGCAAACGGTCATCCCGCCGGGCGTAAGCCGAATAAATGGCTGCGGCCGTCTGCCACGCGTACGGGAGCGCCGCGCGGGCGGTTTCCGGTCGGACATGGGGAGCTATGCGTCGCAACGAGCACGGGCCTGTGACGGCATGAACGAAGGCGATGGTGTTTCGTTCAGCGCCGTGCCGCAAATAGACGCGAGAGAAGGTGGCGGTAAGAGCCGAGATCGCAGCCGACAGATCAGGCGGCATCGCGACAAGTTCGCGCACCTCCGAGAAGCGGTCCATTTCCCTTACGTGCCTAAGGTTCTCCACAATGTTTCTTCCCTCGGGTGTTTTGCCAAAGGCTTCCCAATACAGCGGCACTTCCTCCAGCGCCTTCGCGAACGTCTGGAACGCCGGTCCCGTTCGTTGACGCGTGGGAAGTTCCTCGTAGGACGACGCCCAATACGCGAGAGCGCGCGCGAGTTCGCCTCGCCGCACGGCATTCTCGCGCTCTCCGAGAGCCCTTACGGCATGCGCCGTGCGAATGACGCCATGGGTCGCCGCCCCAGACATGCCGGGCGCGAGCCGTCCCACCCAAAGATCAAGAACCTCGCGCCACGGCTTTTCCGAGAGTTCGGCACTGAAGAATTCCTTCCAATCAGCCCATCGCTCGTTTGTGGCCTCCCAGGAGGCGAGACCGAGTCGCGGCCCCAAGGCCGCGCGCCAATTCCTGGGATCGATTCGCGCCGAGGGAGGCGGAAGTTCCAGGATTGGGGCGCGGTAATTCTCGACCCACTTGACCGCGAGTTTCTCCTCCCCAAGGGCACAAAGCGCCTCCGCCACCATGGGGGCATGCGTTGAGAGCCCCTGTTTACTCTTTGGCTCCGCCCTCTGAAGGATCCGGTACGCTTCATCCAGCGCGTTATCGCGAGTGACGCCGGATTTGGACTCGGTCTTCGCCGGCTCGACGGCGATGACTTCGAGCGCTCCACATCCCGCAGCCGTGGCGAGCCCCATCATTTGAAGGGCGCGTCTTCTGTTTGGTAGGCCCTCGCAGTGGAGACCTGGGGTCCCTGAGTTTTCTCCGGCCGATTCCTCCGCACCCTCTCCCGTCGACCGGCTCTCGTTCTCGTTTGATAAGTTCATATCATCTGAGCCTGAAGGACTTCTCCCATAAAAAGCCCAGTCCGGCCCGAAAACAAGCCCTCGGGCACTTGGGCATCGAGTGGTTTTGGCGTCCCCGTTCTCC
>CAZYJB010001240.1:0-272 GCA_964647675.1 uncultured Verrucomicrobiota bacterium
CGGTCCCTTCACATTGGGCAAGTTGCAGGCGTCCCTCAAACAGGGCGCGTCGACGGTCGATGCGCGCATCGACGCCTTCCGCGACGCAGCCACCTACATGTCGGTCATCTTCCTCGTCGGGCTGGTCGCCGTCGCCTTTCTACCCGAGACCAAGGGACGCCCGCTGCCGGAGGACGATCCCGCGCCGCGCTGACGACACCATGCGGCCAGCGCCGCGGGACGGAATCAGGAGCGCGCGGCGGCCAGCGCCTGCCGGATGGCGCGCTTGTTGA
>CAZYJB010001240.1:282-1606 GCA_964647675.1 uncultured Verrucomicrobiota bacterium
TGGGAGTGAGGCGGATTTCGGTTAGAACAGCGCGTTTGTGGAGGAGCCCCCGGTCGATGAAGGTGCGCAGGAAATGGAGGAGGTCCTTCGTCGACGGTGCCGAAGCGAGATTGTCCCGCAGGACCACCTCGGCATGCGGACGTTCGTCCCACTTGGGGTCGGGCCGGCCGACGACCGCAACTTCCCGCACGGCCGGGTGTTGGCTGAGCGCGTTTTCGAGCTCGAGTGAGGAGATCCACTCGCCACCGATCTTGATGACGTCCTTGAGCCGGTCGGTGATGCGAAGGTAGCCGCCTGCATCAATGATCGCGATGTCGCCGGTGTGGAGCCACCCGGTACGCCAGAGTTGCCGGGACCGATCTGGGTCGCGGAAGTATCCGGCGGTGAGCCAGGGCGCCCGAAGCACGAGTTCACCAGCGGCACCCGACCGGGGGTCGATGCGTCGGTCCTCGGCGTCCACCAGCGCCGCCTCGGCGAGCGGAATGGGAAAGCCTGCCCGGGTGATGACCTCGAGCTGTTCCTCGGGCGAGCGCCCGTTTTCCTCGGGCTTGATCTGCGCCAGGGAAACGATCGGGCAGGTTTCCGACAGGCCATAGCCGGCGAGGACCTTCATGCCGCGCGAGATCGCGAGTGCGGCCAGACCCCGCGGGAGCGCCGCGCCACCGATGATGACCTTGAACGACGACCAGTCGAACTGTTGCGCGTCGGGGTGGTGAAGCAGCATTTGCAGGATGGTGGGCACGCAGTGCGAGAAGGTGGCCCGGTGGTCGCGGATGAGCCTGAGGCAGGTCGTCGCTTCGAAGCGCCCGGGATACACCTGTCCGAGGCCGAGCAGCGTCGCGATGTAGGGCACGCCCCAGGCATGGACATGGAACATCGGCGTCAGCGGCAGGTAGACATCCCCGACGCGCAGCGGCAGCGGATCGGGATTCGACGTGAGCGCGAAGCCGGCGCTGAGCGTGTGCAGGACGATCTGACGGTGGGAGAAGTAGACGCCCTTGGGATCCCCGGTCGTGCCGGTGGTGTAGAACAGCGTGGCGGGCGTCTGCTCGTCGAACTCAGGAAAGGCGAACGGCGCCGGTTCGCGGGCGAGCAAATCCTCGTAAAGACCGGCCACCGGCCAGGCGCACTCGATTTTTCCCTCGTCGTCCGGCAGGACCACCACGGACTCGACCGTGGGCAGGCGGTCCTTCATCGAGTTGAGCCCCGGCAGGAAGTCGGGGTGGCAGAGCAGGAAACGGTCGCCGGCGTGGTCGATCGTGTACTGGATCTGGTCGGGCGCGAGGCGCGGCATGCGCGTGATCGCAGCGGCGATGTTGCCGCG
>CAZYJB010001241.1:0-1602 GCA_964647675.1 uncultured Verrucomicrobiota bacterium
AGGTCAGGGGCTGCCCAGCAATCCCCTGCACGTCCGGCCCCGCGTTGACCGACGGGGGCCGGTTCACCGGCAGGACGCGCCCATCCACCCGGAGGTCGAAGCTCACGTCCGAGCTGCTGACGTTCTGCTGATGCACTTCGACAGCCAGGACGTTGGATCCCGGCCGCAGCAGGGAGGGATCCACGGCCTGGTCGAAGAACGCCGATTCATTGGCATCCCCAACCACCTCGCTCGCTGCGGTCGCAGCGGTGATTGGTCCCTCCGGCATGTTCGATCGGAAAACGAGGGCGCCGTTGAGGTAGACCATCGCGCCGTCATCCCGCATCAACCGCACGGTCAAGGCCGAGACGGCGGTCGGATCGGCCACGTCAAAGCGCGTGCGGAAATAGAAGGTGTTGATCCGCGTGCCGCCCGTGGTCGTCGGCAGAACGGTCACCTCGTCGCCGTCCCCGTACCCGAACTGTGCACGCCCTGAAGGCCAGGCGGCGTCATTGAAATCCACCGCGCGCCACGAGGTACCCTGGTCGCTCCCATTCGCGAGGTACCGCCAGGTGGATCCCGCCGCCAGCAGGAGGCGTTCCTCAGCCGGGCGCGTCACACGCACGACCACCTCGTCGCTCCGCTGCCGTTCGCCATCGTCTGCCGCGAGGCGAAGGGTATAGGTGCCTGTCCCCGGCAAACGCACCGCGCTGTTGGAACGCGACGCGTCGAGGAACGCCACGGTTCCCGGGCCGGTGACCTGGGTCCACGAGAAGCCCACTCTTCCTGGTTGCGCCGGCAATCCGTCGTCCGCCCCTGATCCGGCCAGCACGAACTCCACCGGAAACACCGCGCTCTCGAATTCCCGATCGGAGCCCGCATTCACAATCGGTGGCCGGTTCGCTCCGACCCCCGCTCCCGGTGTCGGCTCGCCACCGCTGGCACGCCAGCTCGCCGGATCGTCGCCGTATGTGGCCGGCGCCCGTCGCTCCAGGGACCATCCGCTTGCCGCCAAGGTCGGCCACGCGCCTGACACCGCGTACTCGACGGCGTCCACCTCCACATAGGGCACCAGGATCGAGCCGTCTGGCAGAATGTCCGGTGCATCAGGACGCTCGAGAGCCAGCCGCTCGCCACTGTCACTCAACGAACCCGGGAACGGTCCCACGACCGGCACGGAATCCGGAAGACCATACGCAGCCCGGAATCGCGCGGGGTCGGTGCCGGCGACGACGAGGATACCGCCAGGCGGCAGGATCAATCCTGGAGGCAACTCGTAGCCCACTCCTTCCACCCGCCAGGTGTTCGTCGGCGACTGCGGGTCGAACAGAGGCACGGGCTCAGTGGTGACGTTATGCAACTCCACGAACTCCGCGCCTCCGGCGCCCTGCGCATAGTGCACCTCGTTCAGCACCACGGGACCCAGGCGCGGCCCCGCGTTGGCGAGGTCGAGGGTCACCTCTACCTGCGCCGGGAATCCCACCTTGCCCGCCGAATTCGCGTGCCTTCCGAAACTCACGCCGTTCGCGCTCGCCCCGAACGCGAAGCCATCGCTGTACCCGGTCAGATTGCCCTGCGCATCCCCGCTGAAGATCCACACCTCGTCGCCGTGGGAACTGAAGT
>CAZYJB010001242.1:0-1601 GCA_964647675.1 uncultured Verrucomicrobiota bacterium
ATGGGCGCCCTCAAGCGGGGCAAGCACCTGTACTGCGAGAAGCCGCTCGCGCATTCCGTGCACGAAGTGCGCGCGCTCATGAAGGCGGCGCAGGAACACAAGGTCGTCACCCAGCTCGGCAACCAGGGGCATTCGTTCGATTCGATTCGAGACTTCTGCGAATGGATCTGGTCCGGAGCGATCGGGAAGGTGCACACGATCCACGCTGGTTGTGCCGCCGTGAACTCGGGCGTCGATCAGTTGGCTCGGCTCAAGGACCGGCATGACGTGCCGGCCACGCTCGACTGGGATCTGTGGCTCGGCCCTTCCCCCGAGCGCCGGTATCATCCCGCCTACCTGCCTGGTTCGTGGCGTGGGTGGGTGCCCTTCGGCAACGGCACGGTCGGCGACTGGACCTGTCATGTGGTGGATCCCGTGTTTTGGGCGCTGGACCTGGGACTTCCCACCTCGGTGGTGGCGGAGGTGAAGGACTACGATCCCGCCACGCAGGGCGACGCGTTCCCGAAGGGCGAAGTGATCACCTATCAGTTTCCGGCGCGCGGGGATCGCGGGGCGATCACCATGAAATGGTACAGCGGCACCGAACGCATTCCGCGTCCGGCCGAATTGGATGCCGACGACAAGGCGGTGGAGACCGGGGCGGTGGTGATGGGGGACAAGGGGACGATCGTCTACGGCTCCCACGGCGCGGGTGGCGTACGACTCATTCCCCATGCGCGCATGGACGCGTTCCAAAAGCCGGCCAAGACCATTCCGCGGGTGAAAGAGCATCACTGGGACTGGATCCAGGCCATCCGGACCGGTCGCAAGGCGGGCTCGGATTTCGCTTATGGCGGTCCGCTGACGGAGATCGCGATGCTCGGCGTGATCGCGATCAAGTTCCCGGGGCGGAAGCTCGAATGGGATGCCGCGTCGATGACCTTCCCCAACTCGAAGGAGGCGACCGCCTGGGTGACGCCGCCCTATCGGGCTGGCTGGTCGCTTTGAGAAGTGGGGGCGCAACCCAGGAGCTGTCCGGGGCGCAGCGCGCCGGATCGCAGGAATTCCCGGGCGGGCATTCGTTTGCGGCCCTCGCGCTGGACGACGGTGAGTCGGAGCGCGCGAGTGCCGGTCGCCACCACGAATTCCTCGTCGGCACTGAGCACCGTGCCTGGCGGGAGGCCTGCCGCGTCGACGGGATCCGCTGACCAGACCTTCAGCATCTGCGGCAGCGCCGTCGCGCCGGCATCGGTGGATGCGGGCGTGAAGTGGGTGAACGCACCCGGCCAGGGATCCAGGGCCCGCACGCGCCGCGCCAGGGCATCGGCGGGCGCGGACCAGTCGAGGCGCCCGTCCTCCTTGGAGAGCTTGCGCGCGTAGGTCACACCGTCCGCGGGTTGGGGAATGGCCGGCAACCGGCCCGCGAGCCAGTCGGGGAGCACCCGCCGCAAAAGTGCGCCGCCCAGATCGGCGAGGCGGTCGTGGAGGGTTTCGCCGGTGTCGGACGCCGTGATGGGTGTTCGTTCGACCGCGATGACATCGCCGGTGTCGAGGCCGGCGTTCATGAGCATGAGCGAGACGCCGGACTCCGAGTCGCCTTCGAGGATCGCCCATTGAATGGG
>CAZYJB010001243.1:0-1600 GCA_964647675.1 uncultured Verrucomicrobiota bacterium
GGACATCAAGGCTGGCGATCGCGTGGCCTATGCGCAGGAGTTCACGGTGGCACGCCGCGAAGGCGCTTACCGGGTGCGCCTGCCGTCGTGGCAGGGTTCGGTGGCGCGCGTCGATGTGAACGGAGTCGAGGCGGGCTGGATCACGGCCCCGCCGTGGGAACTGGACGTCACCGACCGCATCCGGCGTGGCGACCAACGCATCGAAGTGGTCGTGTACGGCACTTTGCGGAATCCGCTGGGGCCGCATCACGATGGTCCGAGCGTGGGGAGTGCGTGGCCGGGGATGTTTCAGAAGTCACCGCCCGGCGGACAGCCCGCCGGCGAGGCATACTCGACGATCGGCTATGGGTTGTTCGCTCCGTTCGAACTCGAGAACCGGCGCGAGGTGCCGAGGTAGAGGCGAGGGAAGACGGGGTGAAGGTGGGTGCTGAATCACGAGACGGAGCTGGCGATTGACCCGGCGGGCGCCTGCGGCGCGAGCCACCCATTCTTTCAGCACCCGGGTGGCTCGCCGGCTCCGACCGGCTCCGAAAACGAGAGATCCCGCCCCGGCGAACCAACCCATCCGCACGGGGTGGGATCCCCGACGCGCATCCGCGGATCCAATCGCGGACCTCCTTGGCGTCTGAGCGGATAACGGGCAGGAGGAGCGAAATCTTACAGGGAGATTGCCGGGAACGGGGATTGCCCCGCGTGCGGCGCCGCGGTTCGATGCGCGCATGCCGGCTTGGGATGTCATCGTGGTCGGGTTGGGAGGCATGGGGAGCGCCGTGTCCGCGCAGCTCGCACGCCGCGGACTGCGCGTGCTGGGACTCGACCGTCACTCACCGCCCCACGATCGCGGCTCGAGCCATGGTTCGACGCGCGTGGTTCGCCAGGCGTATTTCGAGCATCCCGCCTACGTCCCGCTTCTGCTGCGCGCGTACGAACTCTGGCGCGAGCTGGAATCCGCCACCGGCCGCGAATTGCTGCTCCTTCCCGGTGGCCTGATGATGGGTGCGCCTGATTCCGCGGTGGTGCAGGGCAGCCTGCGCAGCGCACGTCAGTATTCGCTGCCGCACGAATGGCTGGAGACCGCCGACCTGCGACGCCGGTATCCGCAGTTCAAGGTGCGGGATGACACCGTGGCGCTGCTGGAGAAGGCGGCGGGACTGGTGTTCTGCGACCGCGCGGTGGCGGCGCACCTGGAGGTCGCCTCGCGAAACGGCGCGGAGTTGGCCGTTCAGGAACCCGTGCGGTCATGGCGCGAGACCGCCAACGGCGTGGAGGTCGTGACTTCACGACGCCGTGTCGAGGCGGGACGGCTCGTCATCACCCCCGGGCCGTGGGCGCCCGAGCTGTTGCGCGACCTGGGCGTGCCGTTCGCCGTGGAGCGCCAGGTGTTGGCGTGGTTCGAGCCGCGCGAAGGGATCGAGACGTTTCGGCCCGACCGTTTCCCGATCTATATATGGGAGCATTCCCAGGATTGTGCGCCCTACGGATTCCCGGCGGTCGATGGCGAGGCGGGCGGCGTGAAGATCGCGCTCTTCCGCACCCCCGAGATCGAAGTGTGCACGCCCGAGACTGTGGACCGCAGCTGGCGCCCGTCCGACGAGGCGCG
>CAZYJB010001244.1:0-1589 GCA_964647675.1 uncultured Verrucomicrobiota bacterium
GGGATGTCGACCCGGCGACGCTGGGTCTCACCAGCGACGGTGCGCGCAGCCTTCGTCTCTCGGTCGCCGGAACTCCTGGCGCTACCTACGCCATCGAGCAGTCCCAGAACTTCACCAACTGGACCGCCCTCACGAATGTCGTCATTCCCGCGGGTGCCACATCGATCACGGTGACGCTCACCATCCCGGAGGGCGCTCCGCACGCCGTTCTGCGCGCTGTCGGAACCGGTTCGCCGGATCCAGGTCCCGGCACAGCGCCGACCGTGGCCCTGGTGGTCACAGGATCGACCACGACGCTAGGCGTCACGGGCGGCGGCGCCAACCAGTCCTATACCGTCCAACAGGTCACCAGCACCGGCGTGGCGGGCCCGGCATGGGACGCATGGGCTGCTTCAGGGAAGACGCTCGTCACCGACGGCACAGGCAAGGGCACGGTGGTCTTGGATCCGCCCTCGGGGGCAACCCCGCCGGTGGCAGTGTTCTACCGCGTCGTGGCGCCGTGACCTGACCGACTCTTGCGCCGGGCAACGCCCGCCGAGGAGATAGCCCAAGGCGGATCCTTGGGGCTTGGAGCCCGGGATTCAGGCATCCTCTAGGGACGCCACGGTCGTGAACGCGCCGCAAGACAGGTCCTTGCCACCCATCACCGCGCCGACAGTCGGACCCGGAAGAACACGGGGGCTCCGCTCGCAGCCCCGAGGTGCACGCGGCGCCATCCTGCCGTCATGGCGGCCGGGAAGATGACGCGTCGTACCCAGGCGTCGCGACCCAAGTCGTGGTTCGACTCGATCACCGCCTCACGTCCGGCCGGAACCCATGCCTCGAGTCGCAACGTGTCGCCGCGTTCAGCCGGCACGCCAGCCGCCACCCGAACACGCACCACGCTCCGCGCGTCGTTGGGATCGCTCCCCGCCCGCCATTCTGCCAGCGACGAATGCCCGTCTCCATCCGGATCACCGTCGGGATCGGTCCCCGTGGACCAACCCTGGTCGGCTTCCCAGGCATCGGGCAGGCCGTTGGTATTGGCGTCCACACCTGCCGCCCATGCATTGGCAAAAGAAGGTGTCGCACCGCTCCGCAGCCGCATCGGCGAACCCTCGCCATCGGGGAAGCGTCCAGAAGAAATCCCCGATTCCTGGGCAGCCCATCGCACCTCGTCGACCGTACGCTCGCCATTCGCTACCTGGAGCGATTCGCCTGATTGCGCGAGGCTGAACCCGAGAGCCAGGGTCCGGGCAGCGGAAGTCTCGGCCTCCAGATACAGAAATGCATCCCGCCCACTCCCGAGAAACGACAGGCGCGGAAAGGCGAACCGGAATGGACGCGACGGATCGTCCGACATCGCGAGGGCTTCCATCGGAATCGGGGCCGCCTCCAGGTTCAGCAACTCGACCCAGTCAGGGCCCGCTCCCGCAGCGGCCATCCACTCATTGACGCGCACGCGCCCGCGCGAGGCGATGATGGCGAGCCGGTTGGTCTCCGCGGGGCTCGGCTCCGCCAAGTGCCAGTTGTCCTCTCCCTCCGCGGTGCCCACCGATGAGCGTGCCAGCGAGGATCCCGGCACCTGCGGCCCCCAGGCAATCGCATCG
>CAZYJB010001245.1:0-1581 GCA_964647675.1 uncultured Verrucomicrobiota bacterium
GTCCGGTTCGGAGGGAGGGGCAAGGTTCAATCCCTTGTCCCTACCCCTATCGACGCTTTGATCACCGCCTCGACCAGGCCGTCAAGGGTGTGGGGATCGGCTTCGGCTTGAGGCTTGAATCCCAGGCCGCGCAGGGTTTTGGAGGTTTCCGGGCCGATCGAAGCGAGCCTCGTGCGCGCATGCTTCTTCAGCAGCGCCGCGAGATCGAACCGCTGGTTGAAGTGCTCGACCGTCGACGAACTCGTGAAGGTGATCCAGTCCGCTCCCTCTGCCACGAGGCGCGCGGCGTCGCCCGAGCGGTCCTCGGTCTCGGCCACCGTCTGGTAGAACGGCACGTCGTCCACGATCGCGCCGCGTTCCTCGAGTTCGCGGCACAGGTCGGGATTGGCCTTCTGCGCGCGCGCGACGAGCACGCGCAGGTTCTCCAGGCTCTCGACCTCGGCAATGGCGGCGGCGATGTGTTTCCCGAGGAAGTCGGTGGGCATGGCGTCGACCTTGAGGTGCCGCTCCTTCAGGCGCGCGGCGGTGGAGGTGCCGACGGCGGCAAAGCGCAGGTTGCCGAGCGAACGCAGGTCGTCGAACGCGGCGGTGAACGCGTTGAAGAACGATTCGACGCCGTTGACGCTGCTGAACACCACCCAGTCGTACTCGCCGAGCCCGGCGAGCGCCTCGATCATCGACTGGCGTTCGGTCGGATGTACGATGCGCAGGGTCGGGATTTCGAGGATGTCCGCGCCGAGTTGGGAGAAGCGCGTTCCCAGTTCGCCCGCCTGCTCACGCGTGCGCGTGACGGCGATGCGGTGTCCGAACAAGGGGCGCCGCTCGAACCAGTTGAGCGAATCGCGCAGCGTCACGACCGGGCCGACGACCAGGACCGCAGGCGAGGCGAGTCCGGCCTGGGCGACGCGGGCCGCGAGGTCGGCGAGGGTGCCGGTGACCGTGCGTTGCCGCGCGGTGGTGCCCCATTGCACAAAGGCCGCGGGCGTCGCGGGATCCATGCCGCCGTCGATCAGCGAGGTGATGAGGACCGGCAGCCGTTCGGCGCCCATGAGCACGACCTTGGTGCCATGCACGCGCGCCACCTGGGTCCAGTCCACCGCCGCACCCGGCTTGGCGGGATCCTCATGTCCCGTGACCACGGTGAACGCGGAGGCGAGTCCGCGATGCGTGAGTGGAATACCGGCCGCGGCGGGGACGGAATGGAACGAGGAGACGCCGGGAACGACCTCGAACGGCACCTGATGGGCGACGAGGAACTCGATCTCCTCGGCACCGCGTCCGAAGACGAAGGGGTCGCCGCCTTTGAGACGCACCACCGCCTTGCCGGCGCGCGCCTCGTCGACGAGGCGTTGATTGACGCCGGCCTGGTCGAGCGTTCGGTCGGCGCCGTGATGTCCCACCGAGACGATCTCGGCGCCCGAGCGCGCGTACCGCAGCAGGGCTCGATTGGCGAGCGCGTCATGGAGAACGACATCCGCCTGGCGCAGGAGCGCGGCGCCGCGAACGGTGATCAACCCTTCATCTCCCGGGCCGGCGCCGACGAGGTAAACGATCCCGGTCTTCGTTTTCGACATCGCGGCG
>CAZYJB010001246.1:0-1581 GCA_964647675.1 uncultured Verrucomicrobiota bacterium
GGGGATGCTCGGGTCTCCCCGCCTCGGCCAGCGCCAGAAACCCTCGCCGCAGGACCTGTCGGAGTCTTCAGACAGACTCTAAAGCGGGCCGGTTCAAGGTCCGGACCGTCCAGTCACCAGAGGAACGAGCGCTGCTCGGCCAGCAGTTCATCGTCGCGCCACAGCGAGGCGCGCCACGAGACCAGTTCGCCCAGGCGCGCGAAGTCCTCGTCCGACAGGCGCACGCGCGTCCATTGCGAAAACCCGCCGCGCGAGAAGGCGCGCGAGGTGATGATCACCGGGGATTGGATGGGGGCTTTCGAGCCGCGCAATTCGAGCTTGAGGGTCAGCGCCGCCGAGGTGCCGGGGCGGCCTTTCCAGTGCACGTCGAAGCGCATGCCGCCCCGCCGTTCGGGATGCGTGCGCAACTCGGCCTGGTAGGCGTCGCGGTCGAAGAGGCTGGGGTTGATCGTGTGCCGTCCCTGCTGGTCGAGGAGGTGGGGCAGGACCTTGACGATGCGCGGCGTGGGCTTGCGTCCGGCGGACGCAGCTGCTGGCAGCAAGAGCACGAGGGCCAGGAGGAGTCGGAGCACGGTGGAGGGTGGGGCGGATCGGTTGGGCGGGACAATGCGCGATTCCGGGGCGGGACGCGGGACGTTCAGCCGGCGTTTTCCAGGGGGCGCGCGGAGATCTCGAGCATGCGCTCGATCGGGCGGCGCGCGCGTTCCATGAGGTGCGGATCGAGTTCGACGCGCGGCGCGAGGTTGTTCATGCAGTCGTGCAGCTTCTCGAGCGTGTTCATCTTCATGAACCGGCATTCGTTGCAGCGGCAGTTCTCGGTGGGCGCGGCGATGAACGTCTTGCCCGGGCACTCCTTCTGCAGCCGGTGCAGCATGCCCGCTTCGGTGGCCACGATGATGGCCGAGGCGGGGGAGGCCTTGCACCAGGTGACCATCTTTTCGGTGGAACAGACCTCGTCGGCCAGCAGGCGCACGGCGCGCGTGCATTCGGGATGCGCGACCAGCGGCGCATCCGGGTACTCGGCGCGGATGCGGGTGATGACCGCGTGCGTCCATTCGACGTGCACGTAACAGTTGCCCTTCCAGAGCCGCATCGGGCGCCCGGTCTGTTCAATGACCCAACTGCCCAGGTTTTCGTCCGGAACGAAGAGCAGATCGCGGTCGGCGGGTGCGGCCTGGACGATGCGCACGGCGTTGCCGCTGGTGCAGAGGACGTCGGCACGCGCCTTCACCGCCGCCGAGCAATTGATGTAGGCGATGGTATAGAAGCGCGGGTTGGTGGCCTGCAGCGCGGCGAGCTTGTCCGCGGGGCAGCTCTCCTCGAGGGAACAGCCGGCGTCGAGGTCGGGCAGCAGGACGATCTTGCCCGGGTTCAGGATCTTCGCCGTCTCGGCCATGAAATGGACGCCGCAGAAGACGATGATGCCCGCCTCGGTGCGCGCCGCCTGCTGGGAGAGGCCGAGCGAGTCGCCCACGTAATCCGCGACGTCCTGAATCTCGGGCACCTGGTAGTTGTGCGCGAGAATGACGGCATTGAGCTTCTTCTTGAGCGCGACGATGTCGCGCGACAGCGCGTCCAGGC
>CAZYJB010001247.1:0-1580 GCA_964647675.1 uncultured Verrucomicrobiota bacterium
ACTGGCGCGGATCTCGCCCGACACCGAAGGGCGCTTCATCTCCATGCAGCGCGGGGGCAGTAGCAAGGACGTGTGGGTGCTCTCCGACGGTCCCATCGACGAAGTGAGCCTCCTGCAGAACGCCGCACAGTCGGTGGAATTGCGGCGCGTGGGCAACAATCTGCCGAGTCGGCTGGCCGACGATTTCTTCTGGCTCGGGCGGTACTGCGATCGGGCCGACGGCATGGCGCGGCTTCTGCGCAGCACGCTGGTGCGGTTCAGCCCCGAGAGCACGGGCAGCGCGATGCCGCTGCTCGAGCCGCTGCTGGACGCTCTGGCGGCGCAGGGACAAATCGCCGGTCCGACCGAGAAACCCGAGCTGCGCAACAATCCGGAGGCGCTCGAGGCGGAGCTCCTGGCCGCGGTGTTTGATCCCGAGCGGCGAGGCAGTCTGCGGTGCGTGGCGGATCACCTCGCCCACATCGCGATGCAGGTGCGTGACCGCACCTCGAACGATCTCTGGCGCGTGCTGAGCACGGTGGACGATCGTGTGACCCTGCCGCCGGGCAGTCCGGTGATGCTGGCCGGCGACGCGGTCGGCGTGCTCAACCAGACCATCCTCGGGCTCGCGTCGTTCCACGGTCTCGCGCGCGAGAACATGACGCGCGCGCAGGGCTGGCGCTTCCTCGACATGGGCGTGCGCATCGAGCGATGCATCCATATCGCGTCGTTCCTGGACGCCGCGCTCCGCTGCAGCGAAGCGAACAATCCCAGCGTGCTCGAGGCGGTGCTCGAGGTGCTCGACAGCGCCATCACCTACCGTTCGCGCTACAATCTCGTGCCCAGCATCGCCGCGGTGTTCGATCTCGTGCTGCTCGACGATACGAACCCGCGTTCACTGCTGTTCCAGCTCAACCAACTGCTCAAGCACATCGAGCGCCTGCCGCGCGAACGCCACGCCGCGCTGCCGAGCGCAGCCATGCGCGTGATGCTCGAATGCGCGACGCGCGTTCGTCTCGCGGATCCCCGCCCGCTGGCTGCCCTTGCGGAACGCTGGCACGAGAGCGAAGTGGGAAGCGTCCTGGCCCTGGTCCTGCGCGACATGCCGCGCCTGTCCGACGCCATCGCCGTGAGCTACTTCGCGCACACCACGACCTCGCGCGCCGGCAGGGGAGGCGCCCGGTGATCTACCGCATCCGCCACCGCACGGTGTACGAGTACGCCGAGCCGGTCACCATCTCGCATCACGTCGCGCGATTGCGTCCTCGCTCGACCTCTGTGCAGCGCGAGCGCGATTGGAGCCTGCAGGTCTCGCCGGCACCGGCCGTGGAGAGCGGGCGTTCCGACTATTTCGGCAACGACGTGAGCTTCTTCACGATTCAGGAGCTGCACCAGCGACTCGACATCCTGTCCCAGAGCGAGGTGGTGCTGGAACCCGGTCCGACGCGCGATCTCAAGGCGACGCCTCCGTGGGAGTTCGTCGCCGCGACGCTGGGGCGCCCGGAGACGGACGAAGAGTTCGAGGCACAGCAATTCACCTTCGAATCCCCGCACGTGCGTCCCTCGGAGGATCTCGCCGCCTATGCGGCGGTGAGCTTCGC
>CAZYJB010001248.1:0-1580 GCA_964647675.1 uncultured Verrucomicrobiota bacterium
GCCATGAAGTCTTCCATGCTCGGAAACCGCGCATGGGCACGCTCCTTCGTCGGCCACCTCAGCAGTCCCGCGCTGTCGTCGATGCGAAAGGCCGAAACGCCCGATGGTCGGACCTTCTCCTCGTGATGGAACACAACAACGATGGCATCGTCACGCTTCACGTCCAAGGTGGCGAACCAGCCGTTGAAATGGAAACATGGGGAATTGTGCTGGATGCCCTCCGTGATGCGCGAATCCACTCCCAGAATGGCGCTGCGGATGGCTTCAACCGTCGATTCCAGCGGATGCTCGAGCGTGGCGAGGAACTCCTCCACGGCCATGGGATCCGGGGCAGCTTCGTTGGCTCCGTTCTGAACACTAGATTTGCGCGCACTCATGCTTGGCGACAGCGGCCGCCGGTCCGATGACGCAGTGGTCCCACAACGGAATGACGCGTCCCGGCCAGGAGCTCGGGGTCGCGCGTGGTTTACGCGAGCTCGCGTTCCTGCGCCAGCGTAGAAATGCGTGTTCCCCAGGACTCGGCTCGGTCCGGCGCTGCCCGTCGCGTGGTCCGAAAACCCCGAATCGCCGCCGGCCGACTGCGGGCGACAGCGTTTCGAGGTCCCGTTTGAAGGCACCGCCGCTCCGCCCGTAGCAATGACGCTGGACGCCCACGACCGCCTGGAAGCTGTCGCCGACAGCCGGCGTCGCATCGCGAGCGAAGCATGATCAACCGAGAGCTGGCGGTAAGAGAGGCGGTCAGGACCTTCGAATCCCAGGATCAGCGCATGGTTCGCGCTTCGGGTCGTGGCAATCCGGCGCTTGCGCGCTTCTCGGAACTAGGCCCAGCGACCGCCATCGCCCAGGGCGGGATAGGCTGTAATCGCCGCTACCAAACTGCCCGCACCGTCGAACTGTCCAGCGGCTGACGGCTCCACGCAACGCTCCGGTTAGGTGGCGTCAAATTCACGGTGGGGGTGGCGGGAAGGCACCAAGCTGCATCATCAGTCCGAGAGCATCCATAATGATGCGCGTGTCTTTGATCCTGCCGCCTTCAAGTCTATCAATGACAACGCCCCATACCGCAACCCGGCGTCCGGTGGCGGGCACGCCAAAAAACTCCGCCTGGTGCGTTCCCGTCCATACAAAGCGTGTCACCACCTTGTCGCCTTCCGCGATTTGTTCCTCGACCGTCCAGTGCATGTCAGGAAACGCGGCCCGCATCCCGCGCAAGACATCCTGCAAACCGCTGAGGCCCGGCCCTTGGCCCGGCAGCGGAACTTGCTCTACCATGTCCCCCCAAAAAAACTTGCCGGCGGACTCGATCTTGCCCTCGTTCAGGACTTCCGTGACGAAGTGACGGACTACGTTGCTGTTGCTTTGCATAAATTGGTGGCGCGCCGCCTAACGAAGCTGCCCTGCCACGCCGGACCAGGGTGCGCAATCCGGAAGTCTCCGCATGGTCTCTATGTTGCCGAACGTCGGAATTGAGCCAGGCCGCGAGCTGCCGAGCCTCCTGGCCTTGGCCCTGGCTCCCCGCCGGCATTCCTATTCTTTGGGCAGCGGGAGTTTATGCAACCGAAGAAACGAAAGCCGATCCC
>CAZYJB010001249.1:0-1579 GCA_964647675.1 uncultured Verrucomicrobiota bacterium
GCGATGCACGTGGGCTCGCTGGCTGATCGTCTGCTCGGATTCCACATCCATGACGTCGCCTTCCCGGGGCGCGACCACCTGGTGCCGGGTACAGGCACGATCGACTACGCGGCGCTGAAGCCCTACGTGAAGCCGCATCACCTGAAGGTGCTCGAACTGAGCCCGTCGGCACCGGCCGAGCTGATTCCGCAGGGCCTCGCGCACATCCAGGGCCACTGGGGCCCGGAGTGAATGCCGCGGGCGCCGCATCCTGGTTGCGCCGCGCGTGGTCGCTGAGCTGGCGGATCGGCGTGGCCGTCCTGCTGCTCGCCTGGGCCTTCCACGCCATCTTTCACGACCAGGTCCGCACGCTTCTCGGCACGCAGGGCATCGACCTCGACGCGCTGCCGCGCGATGAACGCTGGACCGTTGTCTGGCAGCTCGGACCGCGCCATCTCTGGTCGACCATCCTGCGGGTCGATCCGCGCTGGCTCGGGGTTTCGATCGGCTTCTGGGGGCTGACCATCGTGCTCGGCGCCTGGCGCTGGTGGCTGGTGCTGCGGTCGCAGGGGCTCGACCCTGGACCGCGCCGCACGCTGGAGATCTCGTTCGTCGCGCACTTTTTCAACTCCTTCCTGCTGGGATCGACCGGCGGCGATCTGCTCAAGGCCTACTACGCCGCGCGCGTCACGCATCACCGGAAGACCGAGGCGGTGACCTCGGTACTCATCGACCGTGTGCTCGGCCTGTTCGTCATGCTGGCCTTCGCGGGCGCGCTGCTGCTGCCCAACCTGCGATTCGTGGCCAGTCACCCGCGTGCGATCGGCCTGGCAGTGGTCCTTCTCGCCATGCTGGGTGCCGCGGGCGTGCTGTTGCTTCTGTCGCTGCGCGGTGGGGTCTCGTCCATGTTCCCACGCGCCCGCCTCTGGCTGCGGCGACTGCCGAAGGCCGACAGCCTCGAGCGCGGCCTGGAAGCCTGTCGCAGCCTGGGTCGCGCGCGCGGATTGTTGCTCAAGACGGTCCTTCTCTCCATCGCGCTCACGGTGGTCTGCGTGTTGCAGATGCTGACGCTCCTTTGGGGCTATGGCGCGTCGGTGCCTCTCACGCCCTTGTTCTTCGTCGTGCCCGCCGTCATCTGCATCTCCGCGCTGCCGGTCACGCCCAACGGACTCGGCGTGCGCGACAATCTCTACCTCTACCTCCTCAGCCTTCCCGAGGTCGGCGTCGAGCCGGGTACTGCGATCGCCGCGTCGCTGGTGGCTTACGCCGCCAGCCTCGTCTGGAGCGTGGTCGGCGGTGTGATCTACGTGGTGATGCGGCGGCAGCCGGACCTCATCGACGCCGTGGCCGACGAGGCGGCCGGTGGGTAGGAAGGCGGGACGCCTCGCTCCACCTTGCCGTGAGAGGAGCAGGAAAGGTGGGGCGCCACGTCCCCGGTGGCGCCGCGGGATGGGGTGAAAGGCTCATGATCTCTGCTTCACTGCGGAGGATGCAGGGTTCGCTCGTGCCGCGGTGGCCGAGTCATCAACCGGTATGAACGCGATATCCAGACTGCCGCACGTTCCCCAGACCTTTCACATCCCCTGCGGCCGCCGTCGCT
>CAZYJB010001250.1:0-1576 GCA_964647675.1 uncultured Verrucomicrobiota bacterium
TTCTCGGGGAGCGGCCGCGACGGGGCTTCCGATGAGGCGGCGTATTTGTCGGCAGCGGAGAAGTTCTTCCGGCCCGAGTTCTTCAACCGTCTGGATCGCGTGGTGCCCTTCGCGCCGTTGTCGCGGCAGGACCTGGAGGGCATTGCGACGCGGTGGTTGGGAAGCCTGTTGAGCCGTGACGGCCTGGCGCGCCGCGACGGGTTCCTGCAAGTCACACCGGAGGCGATGGCGCGCCTCGTGGAACTGGGGCATCACCCGCAACTCGGCGCACGCGCGCTCAAGCGCGTGGTCGAACGCGAAGTGGCCCTGCCGCTGGCCGAGCATCTGATCGGACTGCCGCCGGCGGGCCCGATGATGGCGCAGGTCGGGCTCGATGGCAGCCGCTTCGTGCTGGAGGTGCGCGAACTCCGGCCGGAGCCCTGCCGGGTGGCCTGGCCGGGCGCGCTGGCGCGAATGCGCAGTGAGGCGGAGCAACGCGCCTGGAGACAGCGTGTGCTCGATGCGGTGTATCCCGCGCTCGACCGCATCGAGGAAGCGATCGAGCGCGATGCGCCCCAGGGCGGTGTCGAGTGGGGGGCGATGTCCGCCTCCCAGACCCGCTACTATCTTTGCCGCGAGCAGTTGAAGAAGGTGGAGCGCATCGCGCAGGCGGCGGAACGCCGGGTCGGAGCTCCGCGCCAGCGGGCCGGCGCTCCCTCCCTGCCGCGTGCGAAAGGGATGAAGCTGGTGGTGCGCCAGCTGCACTCGGCCAATCCCCTGCTGGGACGCTTGAAGGACGCCGTGGCCCTGCAGCACGAGCAAATGGACGTCGAAATGGAGTCGGTCGAAGTGCCGGACGATCCGGTGACGGCGCTGGTGCGCGAAATGGCGCTGCTCGAAATGCTCGCGGTTCGAGGTCGTTCGACCGGTGCGGTGCTGGTGGCGCTCCGCGCGCGGCTGGCGTCCGACGAGGCCATCGTCTTTCGCGTCGCGCGCGCCCTGGCGGAGGGATTGGGACGGATGCCCGGGATGCAATCGACGGTGCTGCTCGATGAGGCCTTCGCAGTGGAACGGGCCGCCAATCAATCCACCGGCGTTGTCCAGGGGGTGTGTTTCGAGGGCGTGGATGCCGGCGAGTTTTTTCCGGAGCCGAACCCGGTGATCCTGACGCGGCACGTGGACGGCGCTGCGGGCCTGATTTATGGCACCGTCGAACGGGTTGCCTCCGTGGGGGACGCGCGAGCGCGGTTGCAGCAGGTGGCCGCGGTGCCCGGGACGGGAGACTGGGAGGGCTTCGGACCGGTGATCCAGTGGCTGGAGGAGCGGCGGAGCTGGCAGGATTTCCGATCGGGCGTGCTGGTGCCGGCGGATCCTTCACCGGACGAAGTGCGGGTGTTGATGCTGTCGCTTCTGCCGCTGCCGCCGGAGGTGGAGGTCGCGGTGCTTTCCTGAACGAGTGACATGGCCACCGTGAGACATCCCGTGCTGGTGTGGACCGATGCGGCCGGCGGCGTCACGGCGGCGCTGGTGGGTGACCTGGACGGCGCGGCGGCCTACGCGGATACCCCCGACGCGGCCCTGAGGCAGTTGCGGGACC
>CAZYJB010001251.1:0-1570 GCA_964647675.1 uncultured Verrucomicrobiota bacterium
CGCGAGGTCGATGCCCTCGGTGCCGGACGCACATCCCAGGGCGTCGAAGCCCTCCGCGCGCAGGATGGTGAGCAGGTTGCGCAGCATCTGAGGTTCATCCTCGATGACGAGGATTCTGGGATGTGTCGGAGCGGTGGACATGTCAGGCGGGGGGCGGGGGCAGGTTCGGGAGTGGGGAAGAGCGGCACGCGCACGACGGCGCGGGTTCCGCGGCCCTCCTCGCTATCGAGGCCGATGGATCCGCCTTGCAGGTCGAGGCAATGGCGAATGACGACGAGTCCGAGTCCGGAGCCTGGGATCTGCCGGACGTTGGAACCGCGCTGGAAGGCGTTGAACAGCCGTGGCTGATCACCGGCCGGGATGCCGAGCCCCTGGTCTTCAACCTCGAGGACGGCCTGGGTGCCGGCGCGCGTGAGGCGGAACACGACCGGGCGGCCGGCGGGCGAGTACTTCACGGCGTTGGAGAGGAGATTGTTCACGATGTGGCGCAGGAGATCGGGGTCGCCGTGGGCCGGTTCGAGCGGGGTGATTTCGGCGTCCAGGAGGATCGGGCAGCGGTTTTCGGTGGCGCGGAGTTGCTCGACCGTCCAGCGGCGGCAGGATTCGAGGAGATCGAAGACCGTGGGCCGGAACTCGAGGCGGCCGGCCTCGACGCGGCCGAAGACGAGGACCTCCTCCAGCAGGGCGGCCATGCGCCAGGCCTGATGTTGGATGGCCTTGAGGTGTTCGAGGCGTTCGGCGGGGGAGAGCTGGGGGAGGTAGCGCTCGAGGATCTCGGCTGAGGAATGGATGACGCCGAGGGGCGTGCGGAATTCGTGGGAGACGAGGGCGACGAAGGAGCTCTTCAAGCGGCTCAGCTCGCGCTCGCGTGCCAGGGCGCGCAGGAGTTCCTCCTCCGCGCGCTTGCGTTCGGTCACCACCAGCGCCAGCGCGAGCACCACGGGTTCGCGGTCGATCTCGAGCAGTTCGGCCGAGACGATGGCCTCTTCGACGCGCCCCGACTTGGAGAGAAGTTGGGCGTCGAATCCGCGCACCGAACCCGTCCGGCGCAGGAGTTCGAAGAACTCGGCGCGGCGTGCGGGGCTCGCCCAGATGCCGAGTTCCGCGGTGGAACGTCCGATCGCCTCGGCGCGGCTGTAGCCCGAGTTCTGGACAAAGGCCTCGTTGACCTCGATCAGCCGTTCGTCTCGGCCGCGCACCAGGGAGACGATGCCCGGGATGGCGCGAAAGGCCTTGCTGAAGCGCTCCTCGGATTCCCGCAGCCGGTCGGTGTGCGCACGCAGTTCGGCCTCCGCGCGCTTGCGGTCGATGGTGATGGCGGTCTGGCCGGCCACGAAGCCGAGGATGCGTTTTTCCTCCACGCCGAAGGCGTCGGGTCGATGGTGGTCCTGCACGGCCATGACGCCGAAGGTGCGGCCGCGGGCGGTGAGCGGCACGCCGAGCCAGATGGCGGCGGGGTGACCGGTCTGCGCGTATTCGCCCGCGTCCTTGAGGCGCTGGATCTCGTGCAGATCGGCGAGCGCGGCACGACCCGTGCGCAGGACGTACTCGGTCATGCCACGGCGGCCCT
>CAZYJB010001252.1:0-1567 GCA_964647675.1 uncultured Verrucomicrobiota bacterium
TGCCGACCTGGGGCACGTAGAGGGCGCCGCCGAGGCCGCAGATGATGGCGGAGAGCACGAAGACGAAGAGCTTGAAGTTCGCCGTCTGGTAGCCGGAGAAGAGCACGCGGTTTTCGCTGTCGCGCACCGCGCGCTGGATGAGTCCGAACTTGGTGGAGGTCAGCCAGCGGCAGAGCAGATAGACGAGCAGCAGCAGGATCCCGGAGGCGATGTAGAGCCAGCGCTTGGTGTCGGGCGAGTTGATGTCGGCGCCAAGGATGAACTTGAAATCGGTGAGGCCGTTGTTGCCGCCGAAAGTGAAATCGTTGCGGAAGAAGAGCAGCGTGGCGGCGTAGGTGAGTGCCTGACTGAGAATGGAGAAGTAGACGCCTTTGATGCGCGAGCGGAAGGCGAGCCAGCCAAAGATGTAGGCCACCACCGCCGGCACGACGATCACCGCGGCGATGGCAAAGCCGAGGCTGTTGAATGGGATCCAGTGCGGCGGGAGGCCGCCGGTCTCCGGGTAGCGCTTGGGGAACTCGAGGAAGACCATGAAGTCCGGGATGTCGGCCTTGTACTGGCCGAGCTTCCCGATCTTCAGCATGAGATGCATGCCCAGCGCGTAACCGCCGAGCGAGAAGAAGAGCGCCTGGCCGAGGCTGAGCAGCCCGGTGTAGCCCCAGAGCAGGTTCACGCCGACCGCGAGGATCGCGTAGCAGAGGTATTTCCCGTACAGCGTGATCGCGAAATTGCTCACGTGCAGCGGGTGCTCCACGGGCAGGAACGCGTTGAGCGAGGGCAGGACCACCAGACCGATGAGGGCGGTGGCGACGAGGATCCCGAGCTCGCGCCGGGAAAGAAACGTGGCGGAGGGGGTCATCCTTCGAGGCTCCGGCTGCGGGTGACGAAGAGGCCGGCCGGGCGCCATTGGAGGAACAGGATGATCGCCGAGAGCACGACGATCTTGCCCATCACCGCGCCGAGCCAGGGTTGGAGGATCTGATCGGTGATGCCGACGCCGAGGGCGGCGAGGACAGTGCCGATGATGTTTCCGACGCCGCCCAGCACGACCACCATGAAGCAGTCCACGATGTAGGTCTGGCCCAGGCTGGGCCCGACATTGCCGATCTGGGAGAGGCAGGCCCCGGCCATGCCGGCGAGGCCGGAGCCGAAGGCGAAGGTGAGCATGTTCACGCGGTCGGTACGCACGCCGAGGGCGGAGGCCATGTTGCGGTTCTGCATCACGGCGCGGATCTGGAGTCCGAGCGAGGTGCGCGTGAGGAGCGCGAAGGTGGCGAACACGATGAACACCGCGAACCCGATGACGAAGTGCCGGTTGTAGGCGAGGAGCACGTCGGTGATGACGAAGCTGCCCTTGGTGTCCGACGGCGAGTCGAAGGCCAGCAGGACGGCGCCGTTCTCCTGGGCGGTGGCGGGGCCGTGGATGTGGGCCATGGTGGCGTTCTTGACGTTGTGCTCGAGCGTCCAGTTCATGACGCGGGTCAGGTTGCTGAACTTGAACGTGAAGGTGCCGGTGCCCTTGCCGGGCGTGTTCGGCTCGACGACCTTGTCGCCGCTCAGCGACGCC
>CAZYJB010001253.1:0-1565 GCA_964647675.1 uncultured Verrucomicrobiota bacterium
GGCTGTGCGGAGGACCTCGCCTTCGTGCAGGCGAACTTCGGGCTGACGGCGGACCAACTCGCCTGGGTGCGTTTGAATCTACGACCTGGATTATTCGTGGCGCTTCTCGGCGAAGGGGAGTCCCGGGAGCCTTTTGTGTTCGAGGCACCGCTGATCGAGACGGGTGGAGATTTCAGCGATGCTGATGTCGCAGCGAGCCAGCGAGAGCTCGACAGTCTGCCGACGGTCTTCGCCGACGAGTATGCCGCTTGGGAACCTGTGCCGTCGATCGAGGTTTCCTCGGCACCGGCGGCAGGGCACCCCTCGGAACCGCCACTTGCCGAAGCTGATCGGCGCTATCTCGAAGCCCTTGTGGCGGAGCCTGGAAAGTCGGCGGCCTACTACGCCCGTAAGGCCAACCTGAACGGTCAGAGGGCGGCGGAGGTGCGGGCACGGTTGGTGGCGGCCGGGTATGCCCGCGAGCACACCGTGGCAACAGGAGCACGAGGGCGCAGTTCCATCGTGGTTGAGCCCTTGCCCTCTGCATCCGAGGTCCTAAACCGGCAGGAAAACGGAGGCACCACGTGAGCGAGGGCTTCCTGCATCGACACGTCATCGGCGACCGCCTGGCTTTCGCCTTCGCATCCATTGGGGCCTTGGTGGCCCGCGAACACCCCATCTCCTCGGTGCGCCCGCCCCGAAGGGCAGATCTATGGGTGGAATGGGAAGGCTTCCGCCTTCTCTGCGAGGTCGAAATGACGCCTCGGCGGGTTCCTGGAGACGTGATCAAGGGGGTGGCGTCGATGACCGACGGTCTCCTGATTGTTGGGCCGAACACTCGCGTCGTGGTCCTGCTTCGCCGAGCCGTGAAAAGAGCGCGACCGCTGGTGCCCGGGCATCAACCCCAGATTCTGGTCCTGACCCTGGGCGCGGCGCTCAAACTTATCGAGAACCCAAGTCAGTTGTTGTCGTGGCTGTCAACTGCTCGGAGTCGCGACTGCAAGACCGCCACGCGTTCCGCTTTCTCTGCCTTCGACAACTCCCAACCCCGTTCGAGGTCATCACCATGAATATCCGTTGGAACAACGTCGCCGTCTTCCTGTTCACCAGTGTCGGACTCGTCTTGGCGATTCGCCACCGCTACGCACTGGAGCACGCCCTGAACTCGATCTTGCGACTGGGACCCGGACACCCGCCCGAGGACCACGCCGCAGGGGTCATCGCGCTCGGCCTAGTTGGTGTCTGCGTCGTGGCGGTGGTGCGATTGCTGACTCAATGGCGAGATCAACGGTCGGACGACTGATCGTGGGGGACCAAGCATGAATGACGAACGGACACTGATGCAGGGGCGCCTACCGGGGCGTCTCACGGTTCCGCAAGTGGCCTTGTTATTGGGCTTCGGCGAGGCCGACATCCCGCTCTTGGTTCGGGCGCGCCTGCTGAAGCCCTTGGGGCTCCCATCGCCCAACTCCGTCAAGTACTTCGCCCGAACCTTGGTCGAGCGATTGGCTGACGACGAAACTTTCCTCGATCGCGCCACCCGGGTCGTTGGCCAGTACTGGCGCAAGAAGCATGACCCGCAGAGA
>CAZYJB010001254.1:0-1564 GCA_964647675.1 uncultured Verrucomicrobiota bacterium
GCCGTGGAACACCAAGGGTGTCGAAGGGGTGTACCGGTTCCTCGGTCGCGTCTGGCGCTTGTTCGTCGACGAGGCATCCGAGACGGCATTCGAACAGGCCGCGACCGTGACCGAGGCGTCGGCGCAGACGCCCTTGCTGGATCAACTCCGAATCAGCGGCTCGATCCAGGACGTGGTAGCCGAGGCTGCGCAGTTGCGGACGTTGCATGCCTGCATCCGCAAGGTGACCGAGGACCTGGACGGGCTGCGGTTCAACACCGCGATCTCGGCCATGATGGTGTTCATCAACGAAGCCATGACGTGGACCGTGAAGCCAGCGCCGGTCTTGCGCACCTTCCTCCAGTTGCTCGCGCCGCTCGCGCCGCACGTGGCCGAGGAGCTTTGGGATCGGTTGCACCGGCACCTGGGCCAGACCGCGCCGAGCCTCGGGTATGCGCCGTGGCCGGCGTTCGATCCTGCGCTGCTGGTCGAGGACACCGTGGAACTGCCGGTGCAGGTGAACGGGAAACTGCGCGATGTGATCCGCGTGCCGGCTGGCGCGGAGGCGGCCGAGATTGAGGCGGCAGCCAAGGCGGCGCCGAAGGCCCAGGCATTCCTTGCCGGGAAGGCACTGAAGAAAGTCATCATTGTGCCGAAGAAGATGGTGAACCTCATCGTCGGATGAGGCGTGCGGAGAGCCCGGCATTGCTGAAAGGCGGTCGGGAAAAGAGTCCGCAGCGGCCGGGAACGTGATGGGTGGTCTGCGGGATAGGACGTTGGTCGCAGGGGCAGTAGCATCCGCGGCATTGCGGAGGCCCCCCCGGACGTACTACGCTCCCCGGTGGTTCATCTGAGCCGTCAGCAGCGCGAGGTCTTGGCAGCGATCCTGCTGTTGCTGGTGGTGGGTGGAGCGGTGAAGGCTTGGAGGCTTTCGC
This sequence comes from uncultured Verrucomicrobiota bacterium, assembly GCA_964647675.1. GTDB lineage: Bacteria > Verrucomicrobiota > Verrucomicrobiia > Limisphaerales > CAIMTB01 > CAIMTB01. Next base: position 915 of record CAZYJB010001254.1, read on the forward strand.
ACCCGCCTGCGGTGAATGCAGTTTCTGCCCAGGAAGCGAATGCAGAACGTGAGCTTCGACGAAGTCGTTGATCGGATCGTGGCGCGCGATGCGCGGTATCACCGCGACGCGTACGAGTTCGTTCGCGAAGGCTTGGAGTACACTCAGCAGGAGGCATCCGGTGAGATGACCGACGAGCGGCACGTGACTGGACAGCAGTTGCTCGCCGGGCTCCGCGACTACGCCCTGCGCGAGTACGGTCCCATGACGGTCACCGTCTTCGAATACTGGGGCATCTCGCGCTCCGACGACTTTGGGGAGTTGGTCTTCAATCTCATCGACTAGAACTTCCTGCGCAAGACCGACAACCACACCCGGGCCGACTTCAAGGGTGGCTACGATTTCGACGAGGCTTTTGTGAAGCCTTTCCTGCCGGCCTCGCGCCCCGCGATGGCCTCCGCGACGCCCCTCCGGAGGTAAGAGGCATTCCTGGACCTTCCTTGCTGGGCGGATTTGGCCCCGGCAGGCGATGGCATGGATTAGGGCTGGAATCTCCACGAGGGACGCGGTATCTCGCTCGCAGACAACGACCAGTCCGAGCCGATGAGTTCCTCCCGACGCGCCCGAGCCAAACGCTTCAAGCAAATCCTTGGCAACATTCTGGTCGGCTT
>CAZYJB010001255.1:0-1562 GCA_964647675.1 uncultured Verrucomicrobiota bacterium
ATTCTTAACGAGGACACCGGGGTCTACGTGCTCGACGAACGCCGCCACTACCTGCCTGCCGGATTGTCCCGCTTCGCGCGCAGCAAGGGCGGCCATCTCGACGACGACCCCGCCCGCGGTCGCGTCATCACGATCCGGCAGTTGGAACAGTTCGTGACGGATTTCGTGAACCTCGAGATGGGCATGGTGCTGCAGAATCTGGGCCTCATGACCCAGGCACTCGGGCTCGGCGGTTTTCCGCACTTCGCCAATCACGAGTTCGCCTGGTTCGAAGCGTTGGGATTCGACTGCCTCCAACTCCCGGCCAGCCACTATCTGGGCACGAATCCACTGGTGAAACTCGGACTGAAACTCACCGGCAAGGATCGGCCGGTGCCGCTCGCGGTCGCCCTGCGCCGCGACGGACAAACCCTCCTTCAGGCCCTCTGCCCGCCCAACTTTGCGTCCATGCGCCACGCGCTCGAATCGATCCTCGCGCGCAAGGTCGGTCCGAAGGGCATCTTCCGCGATCCCCAGGGCGTCAGCGCGTGGAGGTCCCCAGCCGAGGTCATCCGACAGGTGCGCCCCGTGAGTGAAAAGGCCGTCGCCGCCGCCGCCGCCTACGTCGACTACGTCTGGAACCGCTATCACCGCTTTCCAGTGCACGTGCCGCCATTCCGTTGCGGCCTCGCCCACCAAGTGGTGCACGTGGACGCCGAGTTCTACGACCGGCATTACCAGCCCGACGCGCTCAGCGAACGCCAGCGTGCGGAATTCGCGCACGCCACCGCCACGGCCCCCACCCCGAAGGACGGATAGCAGCCCGGCCGTGAGGGGTCGACGTCCCGGTCGAGCCGCACCATCACGGTCAACCCTGCCCGTTCACCGCATCCGCGGCGCCCTGCCCGCGCGCGCGCTCCCGGAGATAGGCGGCCACCGCCGAATCGTTCGCGCCGCAGCGTTTCACCAAGGCCAGGAACTCCGTTAATCCCACCCCATACGTGGAAAGGAAGGGTCGGTCGCCGCCGCATCCGTACATCAACTGCGGCGGCAGTTCGCCGCGCAACAGCGCCCGCGCCTTGGCCAGGATGCGCGGCAGCCACGAGATACCCTCGAGCGCTGCGGTGCCGGGAGGAAAGGTCGACGGCGGAAGCGGTGGTCGCACCGCCGCGCCCTCGCCCGCGGCGAGATACTCGTCACGACGTAACCCGATCACCCCCCGCACCTCTTCGAACGGCGGTTCCTTGGCCCAGTTCCAGTCCTCGACGAAATCGTAGAGCACCTGCGCCGAACAGCCGATCGATGCCAGGAACTCGAGATCCGGCGGACCGAAACACTCGGTCGGCATGCGAGCCCCCATCTCGTCGTACGCCTTCACTCCGCGGTCGTACACGGCCTGCAACTGCACCCCCCAATCCCCTTCGGTTCCCATGCGCGGATTCTAACGCAAACCGAAATCCGCGCGCGAGCGTTGGAAGTTGGAATCGTCGACTCCTGCTCGCACGTTTTTGCCTGCCACCCGACAACTCGCTCCGTCACGCTCGTCCCGCATGCGCGGCCCCGTCGTCCTCGAAGTCCAGAAC
>CAZYJB010001256.1:0-1557 GCA_964647675.1 uncultured Verrucomicrobiota bacterium
GCTCACCGCCCGCCGTGGATCGAAGGAGCGCAAATCAGGCGCTCACTTCCTGCAATCGACTACTTCGCGATACGATAGAAGGCCGCTCCCGCGCCAGGCGTGACGGCGAAGGGCGTGGTGGCACCGGCTACGTCCGCCCACGCTCCCGTGACCGAGGCGGCCGACTGCAATCGACCTCCGAGCGCGGCATCCCACGAGACCGTCAGGCCTGCGGCAGAACGCGCGATCGTCACCGAACCTGGGCCTGACACTCCGGGCACCGGGAAGGCATCGGAGATCGGGCCGGTGATGGAGCTTCCCGCTTCGGTGCGCGCAGCATCCTTCGTGTAGGTCGCAGCGATGGCGACCTTGGAGCCGCCCGGCAGGTTGAAGGCGCTCACGTCGACACTGAACGAGCCGAAGGCCTGGTCGGTGTCGTTGGTGGAATTGTCCGTGAACGAACCGAGGAAACGGCCCGGGATGATGAACGCGTTCGCCTCGGCGACCGGATCGATCACATAGAGATCGACCACGTCCGTCACGTACGCATCGGTGTTGAAGGCCGGCAGCGTCCCGGTCAGCACGTTGTTGACGAGGCCTGTGATGGCGGGCTTGGGATTCGCGGGCGTGGTGAGGATATCGGTGTAGTACTCCTCGTAGGTGCGCCCCGTGCCGTCACCAAACGGGAAGCCCGAGAAGGCGTTCCCGGCGAAGCGATTGCCACGCGCGGTGATCGGAACAGTTCTCCCCGCGCTGACCATCTGGGCGCCAGGCACGCCGGCGACGAAGTTTCCTTCGAATTCATCGCTCAATCCGTCGCCATTCGAGCCGAGACGCACGCTGGCCGTGCCCGGCAGGCTGATCAGATTGGGCTGCTGGAGCTCGCTCACGGGCGACAGGGTCACGCCATCGGCCGCGATGCCGAAATAGTTGCCCGCAATGACCGCGCCGTTGGCGTTGCTGTAGAACTCGATCAACGTGTCGTAGACCGTCTGACTGAGAATGTTTCGCTCGTTGGCGTCATTGACGCCGTCGCCGTCCACGCCAATGACTGAAGCGGTCGTCTCGCGACCGTTCTCGTAGTTCTCGACGCTCGAATCGCCGGCTTCGCGACCGGAGTCCAATTGGGCCTGGTGAATGTCGTCGGCTTTGACCCAGGTTTTGCCGTCGGGAAGGAGGTTGATGTAATTGCCGGCCACGCGGGCACGCGGCAGTTCGAGAGCGAGGGCGATGTGCATTCCAGTGGCGATGTTGCCTTCGGCAAGGTCATTCCGGCCGTCGCTATCTGTGCCGAAGATGAGGCCGCCGGAGAAGGTGTCGACATTCACCCCGTCGACGCTGACGCGATGCCGGAAGCCCGCGACCGCCGCGGCGCTGCCTGACACCGTCTTACCATCGGGCGCGAGGCCAAACCAGCAGCCCTGCACGCGCGCGTTCTCGGCCCGGTTCACCAGGGCCACGCAATAGATGCCGGGATCCGCGTCGGAGCCAGGCGTGTGGCGACTCTTGAAAGCGAGACCGCGGATCGTGACGTTGTCAGCACCGTAGACGCCGAGGATGGCGTTCTCGGAATCGCCG
>CAZYJB010001257.1:0-1556 GCA_964647675.1 uncultured Verrucomicrobiota bacterium
GTGGGCGTCATGTCGCGGCGATGCACGAGCAGCGAGTGCCAGGGCTCGGGTACTGCCTCGCCCGCGAGCACGGTGAACGGCGGCAGCGGCAGGTTGGCGCGCGCGTAGAATTCGTTCAGCGGAAACACCGCCGACGCGCGGTCCAGCGCGACGGTCTGAGGAACGGGGCCGGAGCCGGAGGCTTTCATGGAGCGTGCAGACGTTCGACCGCGCGGCGCGCGGCATCGTCGACGAGGCCGATCTCGCGGAGTGGCAATTCGGCAAAGCCCAGGGCCCAGGCGGGCGAACTGGATTTCAGAGCAAAATCCGTCGCGCGCGGCGCGGCGGGGAGGGGCGCGGCGAAGCCGGGGTTGGGTCCGACGAGATTCTGCGCATCGAGGAGGTCATTGGTGGTGGCGTGCCAGCCCGTGCGCTGCCAGGAGCCGACGCAGACATTTCGTTCGACGCGGTTGTTGGCCGGGGCGACGCCGATGAAGTTGGTGCCGGCGAGGACCGGTCCGCCGGGGGGGCCGTAGGCAGCATCGAGCGATTGCATATCCGGGTAGCGTTCCCGGTAGAGCGCGAGCGGCACCTCGGCGAGGCGCGCGCGCATGGTTTCGTCCACCATCCCGCGCCAGACCGGCGAGCGGTCGAGGCCCCGTCCATCGAGTTCCACCGCGGGCTCGCAATCGACGAAGACGTTGTTGGCCACCCGGTGGTCGCGACCGCCGCCCAGGAACACGGCTCGGTGGACGCGGTGGAAGATATTCCCGTAGATCTCAGTGCCCGAGACGCAGTCGTCCATGTACGCCCCCATGGAACCCATCCCGACGCCGCCGGTATCGTGGATGAAGTTGTGGAGGATGCGATTGCCGCGGAAGGTGTAGTCCCGGCCGGAGTAAATGGCGCCGACGTCTCCCGTTTCGAGGGCCACGTGGTGGATCTCGTTGCGCTCGATCAGGTGATCATTTCCCCAGTACAGGATGGCGCAGTGCGGGTGGTCGTGGATCAGGTTGTTTGCGGCGCGGTGTCCGACGCCATGGAACTGGATGGCGGGCACGTAGCACTTGGACCAGCGGCCCTGGCGTTGGAAATGACAGTTGATGATCTCGTGACCGGAAGGGCGCAGCGTGGCGCGGTCACCGCCGCTCATCGAGACCCCGCCGTCACCGGTGTCGAGGATGTCGCAGGCGACAACGGCATGACGTGATCCGCCCTGCACGAGCACACCGTGGTTGCCGACGTTGCGGATCAGGCAGGAGACGAGGCGCACGGAGTCGCCTCCGTGGATTTCAACAGCCGTGGCGCGGGTGGCCTCGAGGATGAGTCCGCGGAACTCGATATGCGCAGCCTCTCGAAGGCGCACGAGCGGGGAGGTGAGAGTCGAGAGCAGGGTCTCGGCGTTCGCGGAGTCGGGCGGCCAGATAAAGACGCGCCTCGTAGCGCGGTCGAAGTACCATTCCCCGGGAGAATCCAGCTCTTCGGGGACATTGACGAAATAGATGCGCTGGCCCTGACGGAAGCCGTAGAGGCCGTGCGGTGGCGCCGTGGTCACCAGACGCGAGGCGGGATCGAAC
>CAZYJB010001258.1:0-1551 GCA_964647675.1 uncultured Verrucomicrobiota bacterium
GCTCACGCTCGCGGCTACCTCGCCTCCGTAGCCGCCGCCGTCCAGGCGGCGCTCGCCCGCTCCCGCAACCCCGCGCGTCAAAGCCAGTGAGCCCGGCCCGACGGCCGCGGCTACGACGACGCTCCCTCCCATTTCAACTCTTGCGCCCACCCAGCCCGCTCGCGCGACCATCGGCGCGTCATGGCTAACGTCCACCCCGCCCAGGTCGTCTCCATCCACCCGTACTTCAAGGTCAAACCCGGTCGGATGACCGAGGCACGCCGGATTCTCGATCAGTTCGTCGCGCGCACGAAGACCGAACCCAAGGCGCTCTACTACGATTTCACCATCTGCGGTGACACGATCTTTTGCCGCGAAGCCTACCTCGGTGCCGCCGGCGCTCTCGCCCACCTCGAGAACATCGGCGGCGTGCTTGCCGAATTCCTCCAACACGTCGACGTGGTCCGGCTCGAGATTCACGGAGCCGCCGCCGAACTCGAACCCATCAGAGGCGCGGTCGGCGCGCTCAACCCGGAGTGGTACGTGTTCGAGTGCGGTGTGATGCCGTGATCCGTCGTTGCCCGTGCGCCGTTGACGCCGCTCCTGCCCCCCGGCCGCGGGACGCGCACCATGGCGCGCTGCTCGAATCCTCGATCGCGAAGATCCCGAAGCGACGGCGACGATACATCCGTACGCCACGCGCGCCGAGGTCCTGCGCCTGAGGGGATGCGCCGGGCTTCCGGGGTGTCACGTGGTTGTCACCGGCAGGGCATGCTCCCGCCACGGTGAATCCTAGGATAGGGCACTGCACTACCACCCGATGAACCCCTATCGCACCTCCCTCCCCTGTCTGCTCGCGCTCGCGCCGTTCGTCCCCGCCGTGGCTCTCGACATCCAGCCGCTCGACACCTTCGACGGACCGCCGAGCAGCTCCGAGATCATCGCTTTCGATGCGCCCTCCAAAACCCTCTTCAGCACCTATGGCAGCCTCGGCAACGGTGGCGTCCAGCTGATCGACGCCTCCAATCCGGGCGCGCTGAAGGAATCGGGTCGCATCGACCTGAGCACGGTGGAGGGCCTGAACCTGCGTTCGGTCAGCAGCGTGGCGGCCGATCCGCTCGGCCGCGGATTCGGCGTCGCCACCTTCATCCCGGAGAACAGCGGTTCGAATCCGGGCAAGCTGGTGTTCTTCGATCCGTCGACCGGTTCCGTGTTGCGCGCCCTCGACGTCGGGCATCATCCCGACTCGGTGCGCTTCTCCGAGGACGGCACGAAACTGTTCGTGGCCAATGAAGGCGAGCCCATCAGCGAAGGCTCTGGCGCGGCCCTGACCCATTTCGACCGTCCCGGCTCGGTGAGCGTGATCGATCTTGGGACCGTGGGCTCGAAGTCCGACGTGCCGGCCCTCAGCGCGGCCAGCGTGGGCACCTACGACCTTTCCGCCGGGAATCTCAGCGCTGGCGTGAGCCTGGACGGCGCGCGCATCAATCCGTCCAATGCCGGCGCCGCCAACCGCGCCAATGACATCGAGCCCGAGTACATCGCGGAACGCGACGGGAAGCTGTTCGTGAC
>CAZYJB010001259.1:0-1551 GCA_964647675.1 uncultured Verrucomicrobiota bacterium
GTGCACGCCGGCGCCGGGGCCGAGGTCGATGACGTGATCGGCGCGGCGCATGGTGTCCTCGTCGTGCTCGACCACGAGCAGGGAGTTGCCGCGGCGTCGCAACTGGTCGAGCGCATCCAGGAGTCGGAGGTTGTCGCGCGCGTGGAGTCCGATGGTGGGCTCGTCGAGCACGTAGAGCACGCCGCTCAGGTTGGAGCCGAGCTGCGCGGCGAGACGGATGCGCTGGGCTTCGCCGCCGGAGAGTGTGGTGACGCTGCGGTGGAGTTGGAGGTAGCCGAGTCCGATCTGGTCGAGCACCGCGAGGCGCGAGCGCAATTCGGGCACGATATCGCGAGCGATGAGCGCCTCGCGTTCGGGGAGTTCGAGGGACTGCGCCCACGCGGCGGCGTCGGTCACCGACCACGCCCCGATGGTATCGAGGGTGGGGTCCGCGGGCACCGCCGCCCGTCGTCCGCGCGCCTTCAACGTCACGAGCCGCACGGCGCGCGCCACCGGATTGAGCCGGGCGCCGTGACACTCGGGGCAGGGCTCGCGCTTGCCTTCCTGCCAGCTCCACCACGACTCCTCGATGGCATCCGCGCGCGCGCCGCGGTCGGCGTCGGGCAGGTAGAAGAGCTCGCCGAACCCGCGGCATTTCGGACACCACCCTTGCGACGAGTTGTAGGAGAACTGCTTGGGATCGAGCTGCTGAAACGAACGCCCGCATTCCGGGCACGCGCGTTCGGTGGAATGCACCGTGAGCTTTCCGGCGTTGTCGAGAGCGAGGACCGTGCCCTTGCCGACGTCGAGCGCCTCGTCGATGAGTTGCTGTGGCGCGGGTCCGGCGGCGGCTTCGGCCTTGCGCGCCTTGCGTGGCTTGTCGAGCACGCCGATCACCACCTCGACGTCATGTTCGCGGAAACGGTCGAGGCGGAACGGTTGGTCGGTGGGATGGAACTCACCGTCGGCACGCAACTCGGCGTAGCCGTGGCGCGCGGCCCATTCGGCCACCTCGGAGTGGAACCCCTTGCGGTTGCGCACCACCGGCGCGAGGAGGAGCAGATCGCCGCGGCTCTTCAACTGTTCCTGCAGGAAGGCGCCCAGTTCGTCGCGCGTCTGGCCCTCCACCGGCTTCTGGCAATCCGGACAATACTGCGTGCCGAGGCGCGCGAAGAGCAGGCGCAGGAAGTGATGGATCTCGGTGACGGTGGCGACCGTGCTCTTGCCGCCGCCGCGCGAGGTGCGTTGCTCGATGCTGACCGTGGGCGGCAGGCCGGCGATGTAATCGACGTCCGGCCTCGCCATCTGTTCCACGAACTGCCGCGCATACGCGCTCATGCAGTCGAGGAACCGGCGCTGGCCCTCGGCGAAAATCAGATCGAAGGCCAGCGTGCTTTTCCCGGAGCCGCTGACCCCGGTTACCACGACCAGTTGCCCGCGCGGAATGGAGACCGAGAGGTTTTTGAGATTATGCTCGCGCGCGCCGTGCACGACGATGTCGTCGCGGCCGGCATCGAACTCCGGGGCGCTGGCGCCGTCGTGGCGGGGGGAGGCGTCGTGCGTCATGCATGG
>CAZYJB010001260.1:0-1551 GCA_964647675.1 uncultured Verrucomicrobiota bacterium
ATATCGGATGCCGTGGATGATCACTCCGATTTCATGTGCCAGACGGGGCGCCGCAAGCAGGGCCAGCCACCGGGCGGGTGGCCGACCATCGGCGCCTGCGCCTCGCGGCTGCTCGGTCCCGCCGATCCCGCGGTGCCTCCTTTCATCGGACTCGAGCCGCGCATGCAGCATCGCCCGTACAACGCGGCCACCGCCGGCTTCGCGGGCGTGGCCTGCGAACCGTTCAAGCCGGGTGCCGACAGCAAGGGCGACATGGTCCTCAACGGCATCACCACCGACCGCCTCGCCGACCGTCGCGCGCTGCTCACGGCCTTCGATCGGTTCCGTCGCGACGTCGATGGCTCCGGATTGATGGGGGGGCTCGATGCCTTCAACGAGCAAGCGTTCGGCATGCTCACTTCCAGCCGGCTGCTCGAAGCGCTGGACACGCGCGGCGAAGATCCGCGTCTGCTCGAGCGCTACGGCAAGGGCGATGCCAAAGTGCACGGCGATGCCGCGCCGATGTTGAACGAACAGTTTCTCGTGGCGCGCCGCCTCGTGGAGGCAGGGGCGCGGTTTGTCACCGTCGCGTACGGCTTCTGGGATTATCACGGCAACAACTTCGGCAATGCGCGCAACGATCTGCCCATGCTCGACCAGGCGGTGAGCGCGCTGATCGACGACCTGCACCAGCGCGGGCTGGAGAAGGACGTTTCGGTGATCGTGTGGGGCGAGTTCGGAAGGTCGCCCACGATCAATAAGGACGGCGGGCGCGACCATTGGCCGCGCGTCTCCTGCGCGCTGCTGGCCGGCGGCGGCCTGCGTCATGGACAGGTGATCGGCGCCACAGATCGTCTCGGCGGAGAACCCGCGGAACGCGCGGTTACCTTCGGCGAGGTGTTTGCCACGCTCTACCACGGCCTCGGCATCGACGTGAACAAGGTGACCCTGCCGGATTTCACGGGACGCCCACAGTTCCTCGTGCCGGACGGCGCACAACCCATGAAGGAATTGGTTGGATGATGCCTTCGCCTTCGATTCCCGCGTCCCGCTCCGTGAGGCGTCTCCTGACGCTGGGCTTGCTGCTGCTCGCGAACGGCGCCCAGCACGCGCGGGCTGATCTGCTGGCGCTCGAGTATCGCCAAGGCACGAGCCCCGGGCCACTGGTTCTGTCAGGCCAGGAAGCACGCCAGCAGGTGCTCGCCACGCGACGCGCGTCGGGACTGGTCGAGGAAGACGTGACGCGCGCGGTGCGCTGGGCGGCAGCGCCCGCGGGCGTCGTGCGCGTGGATGCGGCCGGCCAGATACGCCCCGTCGCCGACGGCGTGGCGATGGTCACCGCCACCACGGAGGACGGCCTCAGCGCGAAGCTCGAAGTGCGCGTCGAGAAGTCCGCGGTCGCCACGCCGGTTCATTTCGGCAACCAGGTCGTGCCGGTCTTCACCAAGAACGGCTGCAACGGCGGCGGCTGCCATGGCAAGGCCGCTGGACAGAACGGATTCCGCCTTTCACTGCTCGGGTTCGAGCCGGCCGAAGATTACGAGCACCTGGTGAACGAAGCCCGCGGACGCC
>CAZYJB010001261.1:0-1549 GCA_964647675.1 uncultured Verrucomicrobiota bacterium
CTCGACTGTGTTCTCGACCGCCGTCCATGAAGCCCGCGTCCTCTCTTCAATCCCAACGGGTCGTCCCGCCCGCGCGATGGCTGCGTGGTCAAGGATGGCTCGCGTGCGTCGCGGCCGCCGCGCTTTCTCAAACTGCACCGGAGGCGCGCGCCGCCGCGCTCCTGATCCGCGGCGCGACGGTCCATACCGTCTCGGGTCCGACGCACACCACGGCCTCGGTCCTCGTTCGCGATGGTCGTATCGCGGCCATCGGCGATCTGGCCGGGATGGCCGCCGACACCATCGTGGACGCAGAAGGCTTGCATCTCTTCCCCGGGCTGATCGCGCTCACGACATCGCTGGGCCTGAGCGAGATCGATGCCGTGCGTGCCACGCACGACGTGACCGAGGTGGGCCAGTTCCGACCTGACGTCTGCGCCTGGGTGGCAGTGAACCCGGATTCGGAGTTGATTCCCGTGGCCCGCGCCAATGGTGTCACCCACGCCGAGACCGTACCCCAGGGAGGGTTTCTCAGCGGCTATTCCGCCGTGCTGCAACTGAGCGGCTGGACGGTCGAGGACCTGGCGGCACGAAAACTGGCCGCGCTTCACCTTTTCTGGCCTTCGTTTCAAGTCGATCTGACGCCCAAGGAAAAGGCCTCCAATCCGGAGCGCTGGAAATCCCCGGAGGACCAGGCGCGTGAACGCGAGGCGCGACTCGCGGCGCTCGATGCGTTCTTCGAAGAGGCGTCGACGCGTGCGGATCTGCAGGGAGAAACGCCCGTCGTCCTTCCCGGCGACGGCACGCCGCGCACGGGTGCGGCGGCGCCACCTGCCTGGGACGCGATGCGCCCGGTGATGCAGGGCCGATGCCCGGTGGTGATCCACGCCAACGGAGTCCGCGAGATCCGGTCCGCGCTGGCGTGGGCAACGCGTCGCATGTTGCGCGTGGTGATCGCCGGCGGCCGCGATGCCTGGCAGATCGCCGATGAACTGGCGGCGCGCCGGGTGCCGGTGGCCTACGAAGACACGTTCACCCTGCCGGCCCGCGAGGAGGACGGTTACGACGTCCAATTCCGGGCACCCGCGATCCTGGCGAAGGCGGGCGTCGCCGTGTCGTTCGCGGGCGGCCTGGACCGGTTCGGCACCTCGAACCTGCGCAATCTTCCCTACACCGCGGCCCAGGCGGTGGCCTATGGCCTGTCGCGCGATGAGGCCATCCGCGGTCTTACGCTCCATCCGGCGCGGGCAATGGGCCTCGAGGACCGCCTCGGTTCGATCGAGCCCGGCAAGGATGCCACGTTTTTTCTGAGTACCGGCGACATTCTGGACCTGCGGACCCGGGTCGTCCGCCTCTGGATTGCCGGCCGCGAAACCAGCCTCGAGAGCCGCCACACGCGATTGTACGAGCGCTACCGCGCCCGGCCCGTTCCGACCGCGTCAGCGCGAAACTGAGCCGCGCGCGGGTACCCCATCAGGCCTCCAGGATTCATCACTTGGCCCAGGCGAGGCCTGCGCGCACACTGCGTCCCACGAGCTTTCATGAAGCGCCCGTCCCGTCCCCAGTCCAC
>CAZYJB010001262.1:0-1548 GCA_964647675.1 uncultured Verrucomicrobiota bacterium
GTGGCGCGCGGACCAGGCGAACCGCCCGTCGCCGCAATAGCCAAAGTGCCTGAATCCACGCTCGAGCAGGTGCTCCGCCGCCAGGCGCCCGATGGCCGCGCTGTCGCTCATGACCGTGGGAAACTCCGGAGCCAATTCGGCGGCGCTCACATTGACCACGGGCACCGCCGCCCGACGCACCGCGCTCGCGACCGAGTGAGTCTCGATGCGGGCAATGACACCGTCTCCGCGCCACGACCGTAACCACGCGGGCGGTGTCTCGCCCCGTCCTTGCTCAGTGAGGTGCAGTGCCCAGTGGCGCTTGGTGCGCGCGTAGGTTTGAATTCCATGGAGTAACTCCCGCGCGTAGGCATTGGAAGTCTCGATCAGCAGCGCCACCGCGGTCCGCGATCCCCCGGCCCCGGTTCTCTTTCTCCGATCCATGGAATGTGCGCACCATTCAGAGTCGCCGCAAAATCACAAGAATTATGTGGAAAGGCACATGGACAGCTTCATCCGGCGTTGGCAGCGTGACCCCAATCCAAGCGCAAGGCACGGGACAGAGCTGCCCCATGGACTGCCGTCACCACCGAGTGGCGAACATCCTTAGGTCATGAATCGGGCGTTTTACATCACCGCGTCGGAACTCGATGCCATGGCTCCCGCTGTTCCAAGTGCCGCCGCGCATCGACGCCTCACCCAGGAGTCGCATTTGACGAAGCACGATGAAAACCAGACGAAACCATAGTTCCAATGGCCCGGGTCGCGTGATTGCAGGCCTCACAGGTGTCTTGGCGAGCAGCATCGTCCTGGCACAGGGTCAGACCGTCATCCCCCCGAGCTACGCCTATCCTCCGGGTTCGGGCGACGCCGCGAAGCCCGGCTTCGTGGGAAAGACTCACGTCGCCCGGGCCAACCAGTCATTCAACGCGTCCATCGGACGCGCCAATTCGCAGTTGAGGGACGAACTGATCGACAATGCCCTCACTCCGCCCGCGCCCTACCTCAACCTGGTGCAGACCGCGGACCACCCCGCGCCGGACAGTCCCAACACGGTGAACGCAACGGGCACCTTCGTGAATACCAACGTCGTCAACTACAGCATCAGCTCCGCCGCCCCAAACGACATCCTCGATGGCGGCCTCTTCAATTCCGGCACCGGACACACGGACGCGCGCTATCCGCGCCTTCCTGGCTGGACCGATGACACCTACAGCGTCGCCGGCAATGTGAACGCCTTGGCCTGGGAGGAACTGACCTGGCTCGAGCTTCCGCAAGGGCAGATCATCATCGGTGCCCATGCGACGGATGCCGTGCAGATCGCCATCCATCGCAACGACCCGCGCGACCTCTTTCGCGAAACGCCGGTCTGGTTCGATTCAAACGGAGGCCTCCAGACACGCACCGCTGTCCTCGACGTGCGACAGGCCGGTATCTATGGCTTCCGGATCGTCCACACCGTCTTCGGCAGTGTGGATTCCAACGTCGAATTCTTCACGGCCGACACCGCGGACGAAAACGACCGAACGCTGGTGAACGATTCCACCGTGCCATCGGCCGTGAGGGCGT
>CAZYJB010001263.1:0-1543 GCA_964647675.1 uncultured Verrucomicrobiota bacterium
CGATGCGCCGGAGCGGCCGCACTGCGCGCCCCGCCACCATCCACCCACCGAGGCCAATCAGGCTCAGCGCCAGTGGAAGAGAGAGCAGGAACCCTGAACGCATCCGTCCCAATTCCGCCTGCATCTCAGCACAGTCGAGACCCACCACCAGCCGATCCCGTGCGTTTCCCAAAACCCCGAGTCGCCAGGAGGTCACCGAAGTCCTCACGGTGAAGAAGCGCGGAACTTTCGTGAATATCCCGGAGACCCGGCCGCCGCCTCGACTGCCGGCGGCGCCAAGGCCAAATCCAAGACCACGCCCGCCGTTCCCTTCGCCAGCTCCGCCAGCTTGAACCGGCTCCCCTCCCTCCCGGGCTTGCGGCGCATCGGCGGGTTCAAGCGTGACCCCCGCCCCCGCGGTCGTCCCAGCGCCTGTCCGGGATCCAGGTTCGTCCGCGAGAGCCAGGTCAAGGGACCCAGGATCGATCTCCGGAGGCCACTGCGCAGAGCGGAATCGGACGTTACCGCTGGCATCTACGGCGAGGAGGATGAGTCGGCTCTTCGGGTTCTCGCCGAAGATGAACTCGATGGCGCCGCCAAGGCGCTCGTAGTTGGCCCGGTTGTTCATCCAGCCAGGGTGCCGGTAGGCCAACGCCCTGATCTCGCGGTCGAGCGAAGCCAGACGTTCGTGGTTCAACCAGCCCCACGCGGCCAGTCCGAACCCGATCAAAACGACCCCCGAAATGGCTGACGAAAGCAGGGCTATTCGCAGGCGAAAGGAGAGGCCGCACAGTTTCATGACGACGCGGTCAACGGGGTCCGCGGACGCGATAGCCCACGCCGCGGATGGTTTCGATCAGTCGCTCGTCGGATTCACCGTCGACCTTCTTCCGCAGGCGCTGCACATAGACGTCGACCAGGTTCGAACCAGGATCGAAGCCGCTGTTCCAGACCTGTTCCAGAATCTGGGCCCGAGTGAAGACCCGGCCGGGCGAACGCAGGAGGCGTTCCAGCAGGACGAACTCCCGGTTCGTCAGGTCGATTCGGCGCCCCGCGCGCAGCACCTCACGGGTGAGCAGGTTGAGCGTCAGATCCTCCACCCTAAGCAAACTCCCGGAGGCGCCGGATACCCGCCGCCCCAGGGCCTGGACTCGGGCGGTGAGTTCCTCGACGTAGAACGGTTTGGTGAGGTAGTCGTCGGCGCCCAGATTGAGACCTTCAAGGCGCTCGTTGAGCTCGGTGCGAGCGGTCAGCAGGAGCACCGGCACGTGCATGCCGCGTTCCCGCAAATTGCGAAGAATGCTCAGGCCATCGCGACCGGGGAGCATGATGTCGAGGACCAGGACGTCGTAGGGACGAGTGGTCGCGAAGGTGTATCCCTCGTCACCATGATTTGAGACGTCAACCACGAATCCCCTCGCTTCCAGATCCTTGCGGATCAGCGAGGCGATCTTCTTTTCGTCTTCGACAATGAGGACCTTCATGCCACCTCCAGGATGACGGGCGGTGAGGGGCGCACGAATCTCGCCTCCCTCGATCTCCGACCCGAATCGAATCGGACGCC
>CAZYJB010001264.1:0-1542 GCA_964647675.1 uncultured Verrucomicrobiota bacterium
GCATCATGCCGGTGAACCGAAAGTACCCGCTCGAGGTGCTCACCGCCGCCTGCGAAGAGTACGTGCGCTCGAAGGGCCGCATGATCACGCTCGAGTACATCCTGCTCGCGGGCGTCAACGACGCACCCGAACACGCGCCGTCGCTGGCCGCCCTCGCGCGGCGCCTGCATGCCAAAGTCAACCTGATCCCCTACAACACGGTCGAAGGCCTGGAATGGTCGCGACCCGACGACGACTGCTGCCAGGCCTTCGCGCAGAAGCTCCGCGCGCTCGGCACCCCCACCACACTCCGGCTCGAGAAGGGCCACGACATCGATGCCGCCTGCGGCCAGTTGCGTTTGAAGACAGAACGCGCGGAAGCGGCGTAACAGCCCTGTCTGAAAAGTGCGCGTGGCCCTCTAACGTCGACACGCCGCCGCCTGCCGCCTTACTCTGCCGCACTGCCCGCGGGGCAGGATTCCCAAGCCATGGGTCAGGATGTCATCCGCATCGGCGGCGCGCGCGAGCACAACCTCAAGAACGTCTCGCTGACCCTGCCGCGCAACCGCCTCGTGGTCTTCACCGGCCTCAGCGGCTCGGGCAAATCGTCGCTCGCGTTCGACACCATCTTCGCCGAGGGCCAGCGCAAGTACGTCGAATCCCTCTCCGCCTACGCGCGGCAGTTCCTCGACCAACTTCAGCGTCCGGATGTCGATTTCATCGAGGGCCTCTCCCCCGCCATCGCCATCGAGCAGCGCACCTCCGCGTCCAACCCGCGTTCGACCATTGCGACGTCGACCGAGATCTTCGATTACCTGCGTCTCCTTTTCGCCAACGCCGGACAGGCGCACTGCCCGGTCTCCGGCGAACCGGTCCGCCGCCAGACCACCAGCGACATCATCGACCGGTTGCTCGCGCTCGAGGCGCGCTCGCGTCTCATCCTGCTCGCGCCCATCGTGCGCGGTGAGAAAGGCGAATTCCGCGACGTGCTGGACCGCCTCGCCCGCGAGGGCTTCGTGCGCGCGCGCATCGACGGCACGCTGGTCGAGCTCGCCGAACCGCAGCGCCCGCGCCTCGACCCGAAAAAGAGCCATGTCATCGACGTCGTGGTCGACCGTCTGGTGGTCGAGGATCGCATCCGCGGCCGGCTCGCGGACTCCGTCGAGACGGCGCTCAAGTGGGGCGAGGGCACACTCGTCGCGCTGCATCAGCCTCCGGCCGCGCCCAACCCCGACCAATGGAGCGAGGACACCCTCGCCAACCGCAGCGTCAGCCCGTCCACCGGTCGGACCTTCGAGGCACTGACGCCGAAGCATTTCTCCTTCAACTCGCCGCAGGGTGCGTGTCCCGTCTGCCAGGGACTCGGTCAGAAGCTGGTCTTTGACGAGGCCCTGGTCGTCCCCAACGCCGAGAAGTCGCTCGAGGGTGGCGCGGTGCTGCCATGGCGCCGCGGCGGCAAGCGCATGGTCAGCTACTACAAGGCGCTGCTGAAGGGCGTCGCGGCCCATGCCGGGGTCGCCCGCGCAGGTGCGCAGATAGGCCGCCATCATCTCGTCCGGCGTC
>CAZYJB010001265.1:0-1535 GCA_964647675.1 uncultured Verrucomicrobiota bacterium
GCGGTTTCGTCCGCCGCGTGCACGAGGTCCGCCAGCGCCAGCATCCCGAACCCCGCACCGGCCTTCTTCAGGAAATCCCGTCGGTTCGAGAACGACTCGTGGCGCCCGCAGTGATGGGAGGGAATGCTCATGGCGGGAGTCGCTAATCCACGTAGATGAACTCGTTCAGGGCAAAGACCGCCTGGCAGAAATCGGTCAGCGCAAGGTGGCGAGTCTCGGTGGCGGACGGGGCGCCGGCGCGCGCCGCACGATCGGACGCGCGCGCCGTGAGGAACTCCGCCCCGGACTCCAACTCGGCCATCGATGGTTCGCGGGAGAGCGCAAGCCACCACGCCCGCCGCACCTGCGCTTCCGCCTTCTCCCCAGCCTCGCGAGCGATGCGACGCGCGAAGTCCTCCGACCGCGCGCGGACGAACGGATCGTTCAGCAGTGCCAGCGCCTGCGGGGCAACGGTCGTGTTCTCCCGCCGACCACAACTCGCCTGCGCGTCCGGGCCATCGAAGACCTGCATCAAGGGCGACTGCACCACGCGCTTGTGGAAGAGGTAGAGACTGCGCCGGTGCGTGGCGGGCGTATCCTTCACATCCTTGGGATACGGATCCTTCACGTTGCGGGCCTGGATCGCCTCCGCCGCGATCGGCCCCCGGACTGCGGGGCCGTACATGTCCCGATTCAGCATGCCACTCACCTCGAGAATGGAATCGCGCAGGATCTCCGACTGGAGGCGAAGCGGGCGGCGACGACTGAGCAGGCGGTTGTCCGGGTCGGCCTCGGCCGCGCCTCTCTGAGACTCGATTGCGGCAGTTCCCTGAAGGTAGGCCGTGCTGGTCATGATGAGCCGGTGCAAGGGCTTGAGCTTCCAACCGCCCTGCACGAACTCATGCGTCAGCCACTCCAGCAACTCGGGATGCGTTGGCGGATCACAGCGTGTTCCGAAGTCATTGACCGTGCGCACCAACCCCTCGCCGAAATGCTGCTGCCAGACGCGGTTCACCATCACGCGCGCAGCCAACGCGCCCGCCCCGTGTTCCTGATCGGTCAGCCACTCGGCGAGCGCGCGCCGCTGCTGCGTCGAATCGTGGCGACGCGTATCCGCCCGCGCCGCGGCCCAGTAGTCTTCCGGCGACCTGCCGCGGGTGAGCGCGGTGAGAAAGCCCAGCGCCAGGGGTTCCCCGCGCGCACGAAAATCGCCACGCGCGAGCAGGAACGTTTCGCGTGGCGTCGCCTCGAAGTCCGCAAAGGCGTACGCGGTTGGCAACGCCTTGGGTTTGCGGGCATCGACCGCCTTCAGCGCCTCCTCGCGCGCGTTCCACTCGGTGCGCTCGGGTTCAGAGGCCAACGGACGGAGGTCCTTGTCCTCGACCTTCAGTTCCTTGGCGAACCTCTTCGCCAGCGCCTGGGCCGGCGCGGATTCGGCGTCGTTTTTGAGCAGCACTTTTTCTTCCGCGCTCACGCTCAGCGCGTCGATCTTCGCGTGGCGAGCGGCGGTCCCGTGGGCCTTGCGGATCCCCTTGAGCCACTCCTGCCCGTCGGTC
>CAZYJB010001266.1:0-1534 GCA_964647675.1 uncultured Verrucomicrobiota bacterium
CCGCCTTGGATCCACTTCCTACGGCAGCAACCATGGCCGCCTTCCTGGGCGGAACGGCGAACGAAGGGTCTGCGGATGGCCAGTCGCCGTCGGTCGGTGCATTCTCCACGAACCTCCGATGAAGCGCGTTGTCCCTCCGCCTCGGTCCCTCCGCCTCGCCGCGGTCCAAATGAATGCCTTTGGTTCGCTGAAGGCGCAGGTTTCACGCATCGCGGCCCTGGCGGAGCGTGCCGCCCGGGCGGGGGCGGACGTGGTGCTCTTCCCGGAATGCGCCACCACGGGATATGCGCGCGGATTCGACACACTGCGTGCCGGCGAATTACGCGAAGCGTTGCGGGAGATCGCGCGCATCGCGTCCCGGCTCCGTCTCCATCTGCTGGTCGGCACGCCGATGTTCGCCGGACGCCGCCTGTTCAATACCCTCGCGGTGTTCGATCGCGAGGGGCGGTTGGCGCATGTCTACGCCAAGTGCCAGCTCACTCCCGGCGATCGAAGATGGTTCACGCCGGGGAACAGTCTCTCGCTGTTCACGATCGAGGGCGTTTCCGCCACCGCGATCATCTGCCACGAGCGCCGGTACCCGGAACTCGTGCGCCTGCCGGTGATGGCGGGCGCACGCATTGTGTTTCATCCGAATGCCGGGCTCGACGAACTGAAGGTCTCGCGCGCCAAACGCGGCGGGCGTGACGGCATCGTCGCGCGCGCCTTCGAGAACGCCGTGCCGTACGTCTTCGCCAATACCTTCGGTCCGCAGGGCACAGGGAAGTGGTCGGCCGGTGACACCAAAATCGTGGCGGCGGACGCGCGCGTGCTGCGTCTCGCGGATCATCGCTCCGAAGCGCTGATCGTGGCGGACGTGGACCTGACCCAGGCCACGGGCAAGTACGCCATCGAGAGCCTCGATCACCCCCGTTTTCTGCGCATGCACTGGAGGCGCATGATCGCGGCGACGCGGCGGGGCGTGGCCGCCACGGATCGTCGGTTTCGCACCTGGTTCGAAGCGGGCTGAGGGGACGCCGCGGTGCGGAGGCTCTGGCCCTTTGGGCCCTTCAGGCCTCCGATGTTCTCGGCGGTATCCCGTTCCCAAGGCTTCGCCTTGGGCTATCACCTGTCGCCCCTCCGGGGCTGGGGTCTCTTCGCGCCTTCGCGCCTTCGCGGCTTCGCGTGAGGCCCCGTCATGCGGCTTTCTGAAGGCGGCCGCCTTTCGGCTCGCGGAGGGGACGGCGTCCACGCCAGCCTACGATTCCGCATGGCATCATTTCCTCTTCGAATCCTTGGGTGGGCGAGGCTGATGGTTGGCGCCACAGCGTGCTGGACGGTCACCGTCTGGGCCGCCGTGGCCGCGAAGCCAGCCGGCTATTTTCGGTATCCGGCGCTGCACGGGGACACGATTGTTTTCACGGCGGAGGGTGACCTCTGGCGCGTGCCGGTGAGTGGCGGAGCCGCACAGCGGCTCACCACGCACCTGGGCACCGAATCGCACGCGGCGATTTCGCGGGACGGCACCCAGATCGCTTTCTCAGCCGAGTATGAA
>CAZYJB010001267.1:0-1529 GCA_964647675.1 uncultured Verrucomicrobiota bacterium
CCCACGGCAGCTATCGCCACGCCTCTACGGCAGCTGTCACCATGCGCCCCTTCCGGGGCTGGGAACTCACAACCCACCAGGACGGCCTTTCCTCGCCTTTCTTCGCGCCTTCGCGTGCGGCTCTCCGGATTCCGAGCACCTCATCCGGTCAAGGTCCCGCCACCACGCGCAACTTCACGGCGTTGGCCTCGTACACGACCTCGAGCTTCCGTCCCGCTCCGAGGGTCGGCAGAAGTTCGGTGGCGAACTTCGGCGTGCGCCGGTTCCCGGCCGTGATCACGGTGAACTCGTCGCCCAACGAGGGACTGAATCCGCCGGCCAGCCGCACCTCCAAGGTGCCGCCCAAGTTGACCTCGCCCGCGACGCGCACCTGATCGTATTCCGTGCCCGCGGTGCGCCCGCCCAGATCGAGCACCAGCCTGCTGTTGCGTCCCAAGGTCAGCCCGCCCGGGCCCAGCGTTTCGTTGCCCAGCTTGTCGGTGATGACCACCGCACCCATCGGCGCGCCCGGATCGAGAATCGACGTGCCATCCGTCCTCACGCCACCGCCGACGACCGTCCCCGTGCCCTTCAGCACTCCGCCTTCGAGGTCGACGATGCCACGCGTGGCCAGCGTTCCGCCGGCCAGCACGGTCTCGCCCGCCGTCTGCTGGTAGTCGAGTCGCAGCACGAACTGTCCGCCGGCAAAGCGCGCCGTACCCTTGTTCCGAAACGTTCCCATCTCGGTGTTGGCGGTGAGCGCGCCACCCAGTATTTCAAACAGCCCCACATTCTCGAAGCCCACCACGCCGGTGCGCGACCGCACCAGCGAGAGCGTGGTCGAGGCGTCGGTGGTCTTGCGGAAAGTTCCTTCGTTGCGAAATCCGAGCGCTGAAAGGGTGCCCCCGCTGCGCGCCTCGAAAACGGCGCCCGGCAGGATCCGGCTCGGGCTGCCGTTCACCGAGATGTTCCCCGCCTCCCAAACCGACGGCATGGCCGAGGCAAACTCCACCGACCCATTCGCGTCGAAGGCCGAGAGGTCCTTGCGGATCGTCACCGGCGCCGCGAACCGCACCGGCCCCTGCACGATGAGATCGCCCGCCTCGATCACCAGGGGCGCGCCGAAGGTGACGCCGCGTGTTCCTGCCAACGTGGTGTCGCGAGACAATTGCGTTGCCGGCAGCACCGCTTCGGAGGCCTGCCTGAACTCGAGGCGTCCACCATCGAACTGCACCGGCCCGGTCAACTCGACCGATGGTCCGGCGAACACCACACTCTGGCGGCTCATCCAGGGACCCGCGGTGCGCACGCGGCCGTTGAAGGTCACCGACTGCATCCAGCGCGACTCGCCGCCGAACTCGTACGGACCCTGGAAGGTCACGGGCGCCTGATAGACGATCAGCCCACTCCCTTCCACGCGCGCGAGGCGTCCAAAGGTAAAAGCGCTGATGGCGGCCTGCTGAATCTCCGCGGTGGCCCCTCCCGCAACGCGCAGCGTGCCATCCAGGGAAATGCTGCCTTGCTGGCCAAACGGACTCACGATCACCAGC
>CAZYJB010001268.1:0-1527 GCA_964647675.1 uncultured Verrucomicrobiota bacterium
AGATATGGAACTTGCCTTCATGCAAATCTGGAATGGCCAGGTCAGCCTCACTGGAGGATGACGTCGACGTCCTTCGGCGGGACCACGGTCTTGAAATGGATCGAGAACCCGTGGCTGAAGAGCAGGGTCTTGCCCTTGGACAGGTTCGGCGCGATGTCGCGCTCGTAGGCGGCGGCCTGCTTGGTGTCAGGCAGCGCCACCATGATCACGTCGGCGCGCTTCACCGCTTCACCGGTCAGGAACACTTCGAAACCCATCTCGCGCGCGACCGCGATCGACTTGCTGCCCTCGTACAGGCCGATGATGACCTTGAGGCCCGAGTCTTTGAGATTGAGCGCGTGCGCGTGTCCCTGCGAGCCGAAGCCCAGCACGGCGAGGGTCTTGCCCTTGAAGGTGCCGAGGTCCGCGTCCTTGTCGGTATAGATTTTGACTGCCATGAGTTCTGTGGGATGACTGACGATTTCCGGGTTGTTTGAAAAGAGTGCGGAGCCTGCGCCATTCGCGCCGCCCCGTCGAGTCGGAGTCAGGTGGTCCGGGGTCTGTCCGGGATCAGGCCCGCGGCAGCGCGACCTGCCCGGTGCGCGTGAGATCGCAGATGCCGAACGTCTTCATGAGGGTGAGGAACTTCTCGATCTTCGACTCCCCGCCGGTGATCTCGATGGTCAGGCTGTCGGTCTGCACGTCGACCACCTTGGCGCGGAAGAGCTCCGCCATCTGGCAGATCTCGGCGCGGTTCTGCGGCTCAGCCTTCACCTTGAGCAGTACCAGCTCGCGGTCGATGTAGTCGCCCTGCCCGTAGTCGGTGACCTTGACCACGTCGACCAGCTTGTTGAGCTGTTTGACGATCTGGTCGACGGTCGCGTCGTCGCCGCGCGTGACGATGGTCATGCGCGACAGGGTCGAGTCGTGCGTCGGCGCCACGTTCAGCGAGTCGATGTTGTAACCACGTCCGCTGAACAGGCCCGCCACGCGCGTGAGCACGCCGAACTTGTTCTCCACCAGCACCGAGATGGTATGTCGCATAGGCGTCCAATCGTTCGTTCCGCCGCCTCCGGCGAGGGTCCGAGCGAGCTCGACAAAGCTCGCCGCGTCGGTGCTGCGCTCGATCACGACGCCATCGTCGTTGTTCGAGGCGCGGGTCCACGCGAGGGCGACGCCCGACGGGGTCGACGTCGAGTACAAGTTCCGCGGTGAGGCGGGCGCGGTCGAGTAGGTGATCGCGGACGCGGTGCCGCTGAAGGCCGAGGTCTGTCCGGTGACGGAGCTCGTGGCCTGGAGACGATAGTAATAGGTCTGGTCGGCGACGAGCCGGCTGTCTCGCCAGGAGGTCGTGTTGGCCGCCAGGGTCGCGGCGAGCGCCCAGGAGGTCGTGTTGTTCAGGCTCCGCTCGACCCGGATCGAGGTCTCCCCGGTGGTCATGTCGGACCACGAGAGGAGGTTGTCCGCGGGACCGAGGTTCAGAGCGACGAGGTTTCCCGGCGCCGAGATGGTGGGGGCGGGGATATTGCTGACCCGCACCGTGCGCCC
>CAZYJB010001269.1:0-1526 GCA_964647675.1 uncultured Verrucomicrobiota bacterium
GCAGGCGGCGGGGGATTACTCCTGATGCTCGCCCGCGACGAGGACGCCGCGGCGCGCATCCGCCGCCGGCTGACCGAACGCCCGCCCAACCCACGCGCGCGATTCGTGGAATTCGCGGTGTCTGCCACGGGACTTCGAGTCACGCGCAGCTAGAAGGCTGCCGCCCGCCACGCATGGAACCCACCGCTTCCCAACCGCCCGCCAAGCCGCTGCCTCCGCTCGAGCCGGGCACGCTCTACCTCGTCGCCACCCCCATCGGGAACCTCGAGGACATCACGCTCCGTGCCGTGCGCACGCTGCGCGAATGCGATGTCATCGCGGCCGAGGACACGCGCCACACCGCCCAGTTGCTGAACCATCTCGGCCTGCACAAACCGTTGCTCAGTTACTTCAGGTTCAACGAGGCGCGGCGTTCGGAGGAGATCGTGCAACGGCTCGCCGCCGGCGAACGCGTCGCGCTCGTCACCGACGCCGGCACGCCGGGGATCAGCGACCCCGGGCAACGCGTCGTGCGCGCCGCCCTCGACGCGGGCCACAAGGTGGAGAGCGTTCCCGGGGCCTGCGCCTTCGTTTCGGCGCTCGCTGCCTCCGGACTGCCCACCGACGAGTTTCACTTCGCGGGCTTCCTGCCGCACAAGTCCGGACAACGCCGCCGCGAACTGGAGCGGTTGCGCGTCCTGCCCGGGACTCTGGTGTTGTACGAGTCGCCGTATCGCATCGAGCGGTTGCTGGAGGAACTCACCGAACTGATGCCCGATCGCGAAGTGGTACTCGCACGCGAACTCACCAAGCGCTTCGAGGAATACCTGCGCGGACTGCCCGCCGTCCTGCATGCCGCCCACGCGAGCGCGGGCCGGACCTGGAAAGGCGAGTTCACCGTCCTCATCGCGCCTGCGCCTCCCCAGACTACGTAGCCGCGGGCATCCGCCCGCGCTGAACCGCGTCGCGAATGGAGCCCATCGACGGTCGAGCGCCGCCGGCGCCCACCCGGTGGGTCGCGAGCTCCGACTCGCGACTCGGCGTCCCGCGGGGCGCCGACCCAGCCCGGTCCACGAAGCGGTCCGCGGTCTGCATGCCGCGAATATTCCCATTGAACTCGGGCGTTCCTTGCCTAGACTGCCGGCCCCTTCGCCTCCGGGCGCTTGGGAAACCGTGGTCGGGACGTAGCGTAGCTTGGTAGCGCGCTTCCTTGGGGTGGAAGAGGTCGTGAGTTCAAATCTCACCGTCCCGACCATTTTTTTCCTGCTTCTCCCCTCTCCGAAGAGTGCCTCGTCTGAAGGACCGCTCCGCATTCGCCTCGGCGATCCGGATCGACGAACGGCGTCCATCCTTATCGTGGAGGCAAGGCAATGGGGTCAAACATTGACATTGGACAATTGGCGACGTGGATCTGGGCAGAGTTCAGGGCAACGGGGTGGTGTTCGAGCAAATGGCTGTCGATCGATTGCGCATTCGAACAGGCCGCGGCGGCGTCCCTCGGTTGAACCTTCCGGAGGCGGCCGGGGCTCCGACCGGGCGTCCGATGC
>CAZYJB010001270.1:0-1524 GCA_964647675.1 uncultured Verrucomicrobiota bacterium
GCCGGGCTAGCCTTGGGAATCCAGGCAGGGACCGCGCAGTGCGTCATGGCACCAGCCAAAGCACGGCGGCGATGACCGTCAAGGCGCCCGCGGCATCGAGCCAGAGCCCGTGGCGCATCATAGTGACGAGCGGCACCGCTCCCGTGCCGTACGCGAGGGCGTTGGGTGGCGTCGAGACAGGGAGCATGAAGCCCAGCGAACATCCCAGGCAGGCACCGAGGGCGGGCTTCAGCGGTTCCACTCCGGCACCCTGAGCCACGGCGATGGCCAGCGGCACCATCATGGTGGCCGAGGCGGTGTTGGACGTGGCTTCACTGACCACGACGCCGCCCACCACGAAGAGGATGGTCAGCCCTACCACGGATTGGACGGGTAATGCGCCGGCGAGGCCTTCCCCGAGCCAGCGCGCGAGACCGGTGGAGAACATCAGTTCGCCGAGGGCCATGCCGCCACCGAACAGCAGGATGCTGCCCCAGTCCACCCGGGCGGCATCGGACCAGACGAGGATCCTCCCCCCATCGGAGTGCTGGGAAGGCAGCGCGAAGAGAGTGACGGCAGCCAGCATGGCCACCGCACCTTCGGGAAGGTGCGCATTCCACCAACGCGCCGTGGGCGACGCGGTTCCGGTGAGCAAACCGAGGATACCCGGCAGGACCCAGAGCGCGATCGCGGCACCGAAAACGACGGCCACCTGACGTTCGGACAGGGACCAAGGGCCGAGGCGGCGGGATTCGTTGGCGAGCCAGGTGCGTCCGAGGTTCCAAGTATTGCCTGAAGCGCCGGCGGCCTTCCCGACGCGAGACAGGTACCAGACCAGGACGAGCATCAACACAGCCGCCGCCGGCACGCCCATACGCATCCATTCGAAGAACCCGACTCGATGACCGAGGGTGGATTCGATGAGACCGATGCCGATGAGGTTGGGAGGTGTGCCAAGCGGAGTGGCGAGTCCGCCGATCGAGGCGCCGAACGCCACCACGAGGATCAGAGGCATCGCGAGGCGCCCGCTGCGCCAGTTCACGGCGTCCCCGGTTTCGCGGGTGGCGATCTCGCGCAGGACTGACACGGCGATGGGGAGAACCATGGCCGCGGTCGCGGTATTGGAGACCCAGGCTGAGAGGAGGGCGGTGAGCGCCCCGAAACCCGCGAGCACCCCGCGAGCGCTTTGGCCGACGGCCGGAGTGGAGAGGATTCCCAAGGCGAGTCGGCGATTGAGCCCGTGTTTGACCATGGCCTCGGCCAGGAGGAAGCCGCCGAGGAAGAGAAAGATGACCGGATCCGCAAACGGTCGGAGGACATCCTTCGCCGGTGCGATACCGGCGACAATGCACAGGGCAGGACCGAGGAGGGCCGTGGCGGCCAGCGGGATTGCTTCGGACATCCACCAGATCCCCACGAGCGCGACGATGGCGAGGAGGCGGTGAGCCTCGACGCTCGGAGCGCCGAGGGGAGCGATCCAAAGCGCCACGAAGGCGAGTGGTCCGGCCACCCAACCGACGCGACCGCGCCAGTGTTCGAAGGCCT
>CAZYJB010001271.1:0-1523 GCA_964647675.1 uncultured Verrucomicrobiota bacterium
ACCGCCGATCCCGCCAGCGGGTCGTTCCCGGGCGGCTATCTGATCCTGAACGTCGCCGACGGTGGCCTGAAGCGCCACGCCGGGGCGTTGTCCTGGGAGGCTCAGGTGGGGGCGGCCGCGACCTCGAAGGTGGGCTTTCACGGGGCAACGCCCACCGTCCAGCGGGGGAATGCCAATCAGGCCGAGGCCACCGACCTCGGAAGCGTCATCACCCTCGCGAACGAACTGCGGGTGGCGCTGGTGGAGAAGGGCATTCTGAAGGGATCAGAGTGAACACCGAACTCCGCGCACGGCGGAGCATGGTTTCTCGCTCCGGTCCGGTCATTTCAAGTATTGCTCATCGCTGACCTTCTCCATCCAGTCCACCATCTTGCCGTTCTGCGCCTCCTGAATGGCGATGTGCGTCATGGCAGTCGTTGGCGCGGCGCCGTGCCAGTGCCTCACGCCGGGTGGAAACCAGACGACATCGCCGGGTCGGATTTCCTCGATGGGTCCGCCTTCGATTTGCACCCGGCCGCAGCCTCCCATGACAATAAGCCTCTGGCCGAGTGGATGCGTGTGCCAGGCCGTCCGAGCACCCGGCTCGAACGTGACGTTGGCTGCACCCGCACGAGCGGAAGCGTTTGGGTCGAACAAGGGATCAATGCGGACGGTGCCGGTAAACCAATCCGCCGGTCCTTTGATGGAGGGTTGCGAGCCAATTCTTTTGATTTCCATACGAAGCTTTTGTGGTTGAAACGATGAGGCGGTTTGAGCGCAAAGAGTCGCCGGTAAGGCGAGCGCTGCAGCGCCGGTGGTTTTAAGGAATATGCGACGGCGGATCACAATTTTAGACGGTTTGGCCCCCATCGACGACCATGGCGTGGCCGATGACAAACCCGGCCGCATCCGAACACAGCCAGACCACAGTTGCGGCGATTTCCTCGGGCTTGCCCATTCGCCCGATCGGCTCCTCCGCAATTACCTTCGCGCGCCCTTCGGCGGTGCCCCCGGTGAAGCGGTCCATCATCGGCGTGTCGATATAGCCAGGACAAACGGCGTTGATGCGGATATTCTGAGCAGCGTAATCGAGCGCCGCCGCTCGGGTGAGGCCAATGACGCCGTGTTTCGCGGCGGTGTAGGCCGGGCTGCCCTTGATGCCGATAACTCCCGCGCCCGACGATGTGTTGACGATCGCGCCGCCTCCCTGTTTGAGCATCAATGGGATTTCGTGCTTCATGCATAGGAACATGCCGCGGAGATTGATGGCGAAGATCCGGTCCCACTCTTCCTCGTCGTATTCCGCAGTCGGAGCCGGCTTCTTCGGCTCGATGCCCGCGTTGTTGAAGGCGAAGTCCAGTCGGCCGAAAACCTCAACGGTCTTGGCCAGCGCGGCTTTCACCTCCTCCGCGCGAGACACGTCACACCGGACGGCGAGCGCGCGCCCGCCGAGTTTCTCGATCATGCGTGCGGTTTCCTCATTGCCTGCTTCGGAAACATCGGCGACCACCACGCTGGCGCCTTCCCGTGCGAAGGCCAGTGCC
>CAZYJB010001272.1:0-1516 GCA_964647675.1 uncultured Verrucomicrobiota bacterium
CCAGCGCCAAAATCCCTCGCCGCAGGGCCGGTCGGAGTTTTCAGACAGGCTCTTAAAGAAGTGCCCAACCATGCGCCCATGCTAACGACCACTCAGCCGCGACTCGGGTCTGATCCTGTCGGTTCCACCGTGATCCCTTCGCAGCCGAGCATCGTCTCCGGGCGGTGGGATAGCGCGGCGTTCGGCGGACGATCGACAAGGGCGACGCTCGGCCGACCGAATTGTCCGAAGAATCCCGTATGAAGCCAATTGCACTCTTATGGGGAGTGGCTGCAAATCTTTGGATCTCTACCTCGATTTCGGCAATACAAGAGATCGCAGGCCCACTCCTCAAGCCGACTGGCGAATGGCCGGTGGGCCGCGTGAGCCTCGAAGTCGAAGATCGCAGCAGGGCCATGCCGGATGGCGGTCACCCCCGTCGTTTGATGGTTCATGTCTGGTATCCGGCGAATTCTGCCGCGGCCACAAATCTCCCGTACATCGAGGGGCTGAACGATGCGAAGAGCCTGTTTACAGATGATGAATTCACTGCGCTGAACACGGTTCGGACGCACGCCTCGGCAGAACCGCCGGCTTCTGTGTCTTCGTCGCGTTTTCCCGTGCTCCTGTTTGCTCACGGCGATCAGATGAACGCTTTTCTCTATTCGAACCTGAATGAGGAGCTAGCAAGCCACGGTTATGTGGTGGTTGGTGTCGATTCTCCGGGCGCCGCATTGTTCGTGAGGTATGCCGAGAGAACGGTCGCTCCGTATGCCGAATTGAGCCTTCCGTCGGCCGGAGCGGCACGGTCGAGATACCTTCGGAGTCGGATTGCAGAACGAGCGGCTGATCTGAGAGTCGTGCACGGCCAGCTCAGGACTTTGAAGTTGAGGGGACGGTGGCTGGGGGATTTTGCGTCGGAACGGGTTGGCGCCTTTGGACACTCCAGCGGTGGGCTGGTGGCTGTGCTGCTATGCCAGGAGCAACCGCTGCTCGATGCCTGCCTGAACATGGACGGGCGATTGAACGCGGCTCCGTTTGTCACGGAAGCAGGTATCTTAGCCCCGTCGCGGCCACTCATGTATCTGACCAAGCCCTTTCGCCCTCTGAGTGAAGCGGAGCTTCAGGCCGAGCACCTAACACGAGACCAGGCAAGCCGTGTGCAAGAAGAGGCCCTGGCCAGGGATCAGCGTCTTCTGGCCGATGCCGGGCCCCCTGCTTACCGTGCGCTCCTGCGCAACGCAGACCACGGCCATTTCAGCGACGAGCCTCTGCTGAGAGACAGCAGCGACGCGAGGAGCCTCTCGTTAATGCGGAGCATTCGAGGGGTCATTGTGGAATTCTTCGACACAACTCTAAAGGATGGCGATCGGAGGCTCCTTCGGTCACGAAGCAGCGACGGTCTTGAGCTTGAGGTGATGGCGACGCCGCGACCAATCGCCGAACCAGGCGGTCCAGCGAACGGGAGCCAGCCTATTCGCGCAGAGACAAATCGAACGTCATCGGCGGCTGGCTCCCGTCGCTGATCTTGGTCGTT
>CAZYJB010001273.1:0-1515 GCA_964647675.1 uncultured Verrucomicrobiota bacterium
AGGTGTGGCCGACAATCTGGCCTACCGCGACCGGCAGGACAGCCAGCGTAAGGCCACCCCGCTGATGCCCGGACTCGGCGCCGTGCGGTTGGACACGACTGCACAGTCCGCCGATGAGGTGATCGCGAGCATCGTCGCGGCGGTGCGACGCTCGCAGGGAGCGGGCGCGGCGAAGCCGGCGGCACATTGACGCGCGCGGGCGGGCATCCGTAGCGTGTCGGCATGTCCATTCGATCGAACGCCGCGGTGGCGACCCTCGGTTTCCTGGCCCTTGTGAACCTCGGTTGCGCGGCGCACCGAGGCACCGCCGAGGCCCCGCTTCGAGTGCTGCTGGTCACCGGCGGTTGCTGCCACAACTACCCGTTCCAGACCGGGCAATTGACCAACGCCGTCGCGCGCCATGCCGCGGTAACCTGGACCATAGTGAACGCGGGCGGGAACGGCACCCGGGCCATGATCCCGCTTTACGATTCGCCCGACTGGGCCAAGCCGTACGACGTCGTCGTGCACAACGAGTGCTTCGCCGACACGACGGACACGAATTACATCCGCCGCATCACGCGTGCGCATCATCAGGGGGTCCCCGCGGTGGTGATTCATTGCGCGATGCACACCTACCGCGCCGCCACCAACGACGACTGGCGCCAGTTTCTCGGCGTCACCAGCCGGCGGCACGACCACATGAGCCGGTATCCGGTGACCAAGACCGTGCCGGCGCACCCGGTGCTCCAGGGCGTTCCAGACGGCTGGACCACCCCGATGGACGAGCTTTACGTCATCGACAAGGCCTGGCCCGGCATGACCCCGCTGGCGACCTCGCGCAGCGAGCGCGACGGACGTGATTACCCGGTGATCTGGACCCACCAATACGGCGCCGCGCGCGTATTCGGCACCACCTTCGGGCATTCCGACGAGACGTTCGCCGACCCGGTCTTTCTCGACTACGTCTCGCGTGGTCTCCTGTGGGCAGCGGGTGTGGCAGGACAGTAGTTGTCGGGTCGGATGAAACCGCCGCCGTCCTGCCTGCGGAGAGCGGCGGCGGTTGTTTTGAAGAACCGAAGGGCAGCCATGCAGAGGGCTGCGCGGTGTTGGTGGTCCGACTATCTTTTGAATGCGGCGTGCTGCGGGTTTCCGCCTGATTGCACGTAGGCGATGAGATTGAGGACCTCGTCCTTGTTCATCGCGTTGAGCAGGCCCATGGGCATGAGGGACACCGGATAGGGTTTGCGCGAAGTGACCTTGGCCACGTCGACCACTTCCTTTTCATCCGGATTCCGAGGGTCGAAGACGACGTGCAGCTTGCCCGCCTCCTCATAGGCGCGCCCGACGACGGTCGATCCGTCCGAGAGCGTGAATTGCTCCGTTCCGTACTGATCGGAGATCACCTTGGACGGGTCGATGATGTTCTCGAGCAGGTCGCGCATCGTGTAACGCGCGCCGGAGCCGGTGAGGTCGGGACCGATGCTGCCGCCCGCGCCATTGAATGGATGGCAGGAGAAGCACGCAGCCGCATGG
>CAZYJB010001274.1:0-1512 GCA_964647675.1 uncultured Verrucomicrobiota bacterium
GGGAGCGGCGTGCGCCTGCTCCTGAGCGCGGGCAAGGTCGACCGCCGCCGATCGGCGTTCAAGACCCTCGACAAACACGCACAGACCGAACATTTCCCCGGGCTCAGCCCTGATGACCGCGACTGGCAGGACAAGGCCGAAGCGCTCGCCGATGCCGAGTTCAAGACGCTCGGCAAACGCCTGCGCGGCGAGGCGCTGTCGGGACTCGTCGAGCGGGTCGGCGCCAACGCGCGCCAGTTGATGTCCGAGTGTCAGAAGGTGGCGGCGTATGTGGGTGACCGCGTGGAAGTCACGGAGGCGGACGTGGACGCGGTCGTGTCGCGCAGCCGGCACGCGCGCGCCTTCGCCTTCGCCGACGCGGTGGCTGATCGGAAACTTCCCGAAGCGTTGCGCCACCTGCGTGACGAGTTGTGGACGATGCAATCGGACCGCAACCGCAGCGCGATCGGGCTCCTGTACGGATTGATCAGTAAGTTTCGCACCATGCTGCTGGCGCGGGAGCTGATGAAGGAGGGACTGCTCCGGCCGGGGGGCGACTACCGCGCGTTCGGCGGCCAGTTGAAGCAGTTGCCGGCCAGCCGGTTGCCGGCGGACAAACGCTACAATCCTGCGCTGATCAACGCCTACATCATGTTTCGCGCCACCCAGCAGGCCTCCAACTACTCTTCGGAGGAACTGGTGATGGCG
Source organism: uncultured Verrucomicrobiota bacterium (assembly GCA_964647675.1). Classification (GTDB taxonomy): domain Bacteria; phylum Verrucomicrobiota; class Verrucomicrobiia; order Limisphaerales; family CAIMTB01; genus CAIMTB01. Next base: position 688 of record CAZYJB010001274.1, read on the forward strand.
ATGGAGGAATTGCTCCAGGCCAACCGGCGGCTGGTGGGGAGCGGGATGGAAACCGGCCTCGTCTTCCAACTCGCGTTGACACGCATCATCGTCGGGGAGCGCAGCGGCCTCGCGGCGCCCGGCCACGCGCGACTTGAAGGCCGCGGAACCCGGGCCTAGGTTGAATCGGTTGATCATTCGATAGGCCCATGAGCAATCCGTCGTCCAGCTCCCCATTCACGGCGTTCGGCCAGCGCGATCTCGCGGTGGTTCGGGTGGAGGGTCCTGGTGTCTGCCGTGAGAGCGGTCGGTTCGAGAAGTTCCTCGAGCATATTGAGCGTGGAGGCTTTTCCACGTTGGTCCTCGATCTCTCCTCGTGTCCGCGCGTGGACAGCACCTTTGCGGGCGTCCTGCTGCGGCTGGCCACCCGCGCGCAGAAGGTCGTGCCCGGCACGCCGCCGCTGCGCGTGGCGTTGAGCGGGGTGAACTCCACCGTGGGCGAACTGCTGGAGACCCTGTGCGTCCGCGACCGGTTCGCGACCGTGAATCTGGACGGACTCACGTCGTTGCCGACCTTGGGTGTGCCCGACGAGAATCTCTCGAAGGAGGAGATCCTGCGCCTGAGCCTGGAAGGCCACGAGCAACTGGCGTCCCTCAATGATGCCAACGCGCGGCGATTCGCGGCCCTCCTGCCCATGCTGCGTGCGGAACTCGAAAAATCGACAGGCCCAAAACCGGCGGTGAGCGAACCCAAGGCGGGCTGAACGGCGACGCGAGGCTCGGGCCTCGGGGATCCTCTACGGAGTCGGGTCGCCGGGGAGGGGCGCGACCTCAAAGGCATACTCC
>CAZYJB010001275.1:0-1509 GCA_964647675.1 uncultured Verrucomicrobiota bacterium
CGCCCCGCTTCCCAGGTCTGGTTTCGCCGCGCGTTCACCACCCCGCCACTGATGTGGAATGCGCGGCTCACGCTGGCGGCCGACGACGGGGCCGAGGTCTTCCTGAACGGGAAAAGGGTCGCCGAGGCGACGACTCCGGACCGCCCGGTCCGGGCCGAAGTGTCGGTGCGCCTCAACCAGGGCCGCAACGTGCTGGCGGTGCGTGCGCACAACCGCAGCGACGCCGCCGGCCTGCTGGTCCACCTCAATCTCGGCGGGGGCGAAACCCGCGAGCTGGTCAGCGACGAGGCGTGGCGGGCCTCCCTGCGCGAACAGCCAGGCTGGAACCAGCTCGATTTCGACGACACCTCGTGGCCGCGCACGCGGCGGCTCGGCGAGCATGGCATGGCGCCCTGGGGACAGATCCTCTTCCAACCCGAGGCGACGCCGGCCGAGTCGCTGATCGCACTCCCGGGATTTCGGGTCGAGCTCGTGCGCTCCGCCCGCACGAACGAAGGCTCCTGGATCGCCCTCGCCTTCGACCCGCGCGGACGCGCGATCCTCTCGCCCCAGAGCGATTCGTTGCCCCCGCTGCGGTTGACCTTCACCCCGGATGGCAAGGTCGCCGCGGCCGAGCCCCTGCCCGCCGAGATCCGTCACGCCATGGGACTCCTCTTCGCCCACGGCAGCCTCTACGCCAATGCCAAAGGGCCTCAGGGCATCGGGCTCTATCGCCTGACCGACCACAACCAGGACGACCGTTTCGACGCCTCGGAAACTCGCTTGCTCAAGAAATTCGAGGGCGGCGGCGAACACGGCTACCACGCGCTCACGCTCGGTCCGGACCAGAAAATCTACGTGCTGAACGGCAACGGCACGCGCCCGGCCGAAGGCGTGGATCCGCGCTCGCCCTACCGCCGTTATGGTGAGGATGTCCTCTCGTTGAATCCGGATGAAACGACGCGGGCCGGCGGCGCGCTGGCACCCGGCTGTTACGTCCTCCGCACCGATGCGGAGGGCGAACACTGGGAACTCGTGGCCGGCGGCCTGCGCAATGCCTACGACTTCGATTTCAGCCCCGAGGGTGAATGGTTCACGTTCGACAGCGACAACGAATGGGACTGGGGCACGCCCTGGTACCGCCCCACGCGCATCCTGCACGGCGTCTCGGGAGGCGAGGCCGGCTGGCGGTCGGGAACGCGCGCCTGGCCCGATCACTACGCGGACGCGCTGCCCGCGGTGGTGAATATCGGCATCGGCTCCCCTTGTGGCGTGAAGTTCGGGACGCGCGCCCGGTTCCCCGAAAAGTACCGGCGCGCGCTGTTCGTGCAGGACTGGTCCTACGGCCGCCTCCTCGCCGTGCACCTCGAGCCGCTCGGTGCTTCGTTCCGGGGTACCTTCGAACCCTTCGTCCAGGGGCAACCCCTGAACCTCACTGCGATCGCCGTCGGCCCCGACGGCGCGCTGTACTTCGCCACCGGAGGACGCGCGACGCAGTCCGGTCTCTATCGCGTCACGCATCCCACAACC
>CAZYJB010001276.1:0-1505 GCA_964647675.1 uncultured Verrucomicrobiota bacterium
GCATCGGCGGGGCGCTGGGCTGCGCGCTTTCCTTGTTCATGAACGGGTACGCGGTCGGCACCCTGAACTTCGAGAGCTTCTCCGAGACGGTTTTCGAGTTCAACGTCACGCCCGGTCTCATGCTCAAAGGCCTGCTCTTCTCCATCGTAGTCGGGGTCCTGGGAACCTTCCTCCCCGCGCTGCGCGCCTCGCGCCTCCCGGTCATCGCCGCCCTCAAGTCCCTATGAGCGAATCCCGCACGGCCAAGGTCTCCCAACTCCGCATCGCTCCCGACGCCAAGCGCCGCTCCCAGGGCACGCTCTGGACGATCTTCTTCGTGGTCGCCGTCCTCGCCCTCACGGCCGTGGGCCTGTGGCGTCCCTGGGAAACCGAAAGCCGACGCGTCATCTCCGGCTCCTCCAGTTCCCAGCGCACCTCCACCGACAAAGCCCCCACCCCCCAGGCCAGGCCTGCCAGTTCGGACACCGCCCGCTCCACTTCGTCCTCGGACTCCACCTCGTCGACCGGCGCCGCCGGCTCGGCCTCGTCCACCGGGAACCCATCGCGGGACGACGTCGTCCTGACGGTTTCCGGCTACATCATCAACCGCGAGCGCATCGAGTTGAGCCCGCGTTTCATGGGTCAGGTGCGCTGGATCGGTGTCAAGAAAGGCGATGTGGTCACCAACGGCCAAGTCGTGGTGCTGCTCGACGACCAGGAATACCAGGCCCAGAAGCGTGAACTGGAAGGTCGCCTCGACGCCTCCAAGGTGCAGGTGGCGCGCGCGGAAATGGAGCTGTCGCGCGTCCGGCAACTCACCGAGGCGCGCATCGAAACCCAACGCGCCCTCGACCTGGCGGAACTGGATCTCACTGCGGCGAAAGCGGAGGTGAGGGCGCTCGATGGCCAACTGGCGCGGGTAACCACCTACCTCGACTGGACGGTCATCCGTTCGCCCATCAACGGCGTGGTGCTCGAGAAACTGGTGGATCCCAATGAACTGGTGACGCCACAGAGCTTCGGTGGAACGCGCGGCCCGAGCACTGCCCTCATGTCGGTGGGAGATCTCAACGATCTGCAGGTCGAGATCGATCTGAACGAGGCAGATCTTTCCAAAGTTCATCTCGGTCAAAATTGCCGTGTCAGCCCGGAGGCCTACCTCGACCGGACCTATGAAGGCCGGGTGGCGGAGGTCGCTCCGGAAGCGTCGCGCCAGAAGGGCACGCTCCAAATCAAGGTTCAGATTCTGAAGCCCGACCGCTTCCTGACCCCCGAACTCTCGGCCAAGGTCGATTTCCTGGCCTCCTCCAAGGCTTCGGCCACTCCAGATGGGAAGTAGTCAGTCTGCATCTTTTTAGCCGCCTTGCGCACGGTCCAACCCGGACTCACCACCACAAGGTGATGACGCAGAACCAGGGCACCCGCTGGCACGGGTGATGCTGGAGAGAGGGCATGTGGACAGCGATCGCTCAGAATCAACTCTGGGAGAAGAGCTGCCTGCCGTTCCCGCCGTCCTCGCGGGAGCA
>CAZYJB010001277.1:0-1500 GCA_964647675.1 uncultured Verrucomicrobiota bacterium
ACGGCGACTGATCGTGGCCGGCTACCGGCAGAATCGCTGGGCGGAGGGGAACCCGGATCCCACCTTCCGCGCGTCGGTGGAGGGGAACATCACCTGCATCGCAGCAGACGCGCGAGGGGATCTGTACGTGGGCGGTATGTTTCGAAGAATCGGGGATGTGGTCCGTCCCAACCTCGCCAAGGTCTTTGGGTCGGATCGCAGCACTCCGTACATCATCGGCCCGTTCCGGACCGAACAGGGGCTGGTCCTCCAGTTCGAAACCAACGAAGGTTGGAACTACGAGATTGAGTCGACCGACGACACCACTTCCGGGCCATGGGGAACGACCTCGTCGTTCCGCGGCGACGGAAAACTCCACACGCTGGAAGCGGAGACCGGAGCCGGCCCGCACCGATTCTACCGGGTCCGCGTCCAGCCGTGACTGCGCAGAGCGGCGTCTTGTTCCGATTCCGAGCCAACCTCAGCCGCGTCCATCGGTGCTCGAGGCGGCTGGCCTGCCGCGCCGTCGTTTGCGGCTGCGCGAGCGAAAGCTGGAGCCAGTTGTCGGATTTGAACCGACGACCGTCCGATTACAAATCGGGTGCTCTACCACTGAGCTAAACTGGCCCGGCCGAAAAGGTGCTGCGGGACGAGCGGATCGCCGCGAGCGACGAAAGTAAGGCGCGGCCTGCGGGGCCTGGTCAAGGGCGTACCCAAGCCTTCCCCGTGCAAGGGGTTGCCGGACTTGCCCGGATCCCACCCCGGCGGCATTCTCGGCGCCGGTGATCATCCTGCCTCAAGACGACACGCCCGCAGCCGTGCCGGCGTTGCAGCTCGCGGACGTGGCGGATCCGGAGTTGCTGCGCGTGGTTTGGTTCGTGGCGCACACCAAGTCGCGCTGCGAAAAGAAGCTGGGCGAGTACTGCGCCCGAGCCGGCATGGAGTTCACGCTGCCGCTGTACAAGAGCGTGAAGAAGTACCGCGGCAAGACGCTCACCTTCGAGAAGCCGCTCTTTCCCGGGTACGTGTTCCTCCGCATGTCGGCGCTCTCGCGGCAGAAGGTCATGCAGAGCGACTACGTCGCCAATCTGCTCGACGTGCCGTGCCAGGAGGATTTCGAGGAACAACTGGAAGCCATCCTGCAGGCGCTCGGCACGGACTACGAAGTGCGCCTCGCGCCGACCATCCAGCCGGGATCGCGGGTGCGCATCAAGGCGGGTCCGCTGCGCGGTCTGGAGGGCTACGTCGAGCAGCGCAAAGGCACCGTGGAGGTCCATCTGCGCCTCGATTTCATTAGCCAGGCGGCGGCGGTGCGAATGGACGCGGACCTCCTGGAACTGGCGTGAAACAGGGTGGCGGGTGTGAAGTTCCCGAAATAACCCCTTGCTGCGGTCCGGGGCCACTCCTATAGTCCCCGCCCCTTCCCGACAGAGGGGGAGAGGATTTTTTTATGCGACGATCTCGTCCGCCCAAGACCAAGAAGTCCGTGGCCAAGCGCTTCAAGATTACGGCCCGCGGTAA
>CAZYJB010001278.1:0-1500 GCA_964647675.1 uncultured Verrucomicrobiota bacterium
GGTCTACCGCAAGCAGCGGCCCTTCACGGCGGGCGGCGAACCGCAGCATTACTCGGCGGGCGACGCGCCGTGCGTGGTCACGCTCGGCGACCTGCGCGTGGCGATCTTCATTTGCTACGATCTGCGATTCCCGGAGCTGTTCCGCGATGCGGCGCGGCAGCGTCCGCAGCTCTTTCTCGTCATCGCGAGCTGGCCCGAAGTGCGCATCGCGCACTGGGAAAAGCTCCTGCAGGCGCGCGCCATCGAGAATCAAGCCTTCGTGCTGGGCGTGAACCGCGTGGGGGTTGATCCGACGCACCGGCACAACGGCCACTCGCTGCTCGTGAATCCGTGGGGCGAGATCCAGGCGGAAGCGGGGGAGCGGCCAGCCGTATTCGGAGGAGTTCTCGATCTTGCGGCCCAGGCCTCCTACCGCGACAAACTCCCGTTCCTGGCCGATCTGCGCTGACGAGTCCTTCGCGACATCGAGTATCGCCTCGTTCCCATCCCATGCTCCTGCACACCCTTATTCATCCCGAGATCAACGCGGTGCTTGGCCGCGCCGGGCATCATTCCAAGGTCCTGATCGCCGACGGCAATTATCCGGCCTCGAGCAAGCGCGGCCCCAACGCCTCGCTGGTCTGTCTGAACCTCTCGCCGGGCGTGGTCACCGTGACCCAGGTTTTGCGCGCGCTCCTCAGCGCCGTGCCCGTCGACGAGATCAACACCATGGGGATTCCCGCGGACGATCCGTACGCTCAATCCGGAGAGCCTCCAGTGTGGGCCGAGTACCGGCGCGAAATCGCCACGGCCGGGAAGTCGCTGACGTTGCGTCCGGTGTCCAAGTGGGATTTCTACGACGCCGTGGCGTCGCCGGATCACGTCCTGACCATCCAGACCGCCGACCAGTCGCTCTGGGCGAACCTGTTGTTGACCCTGGGCTGCCGCACCCCATGAAGGCGTTCCAGCTCATCGAGTCCGGGCGCCCGGGGCGCTTCGAGTTGCGCGACGTGGCCGACCCTGTTCCCGGTCCAGGCGAGGTGGTGGTCCGCATTGCTGCCTGTGGATTGAACCGCCTTGATCTCTGGGCGGAAGAGGCGGGGTTGCCAGTGCCCGTGACGCTGCCGCGCACGTTGGGCGGCGAGGCGGCAGGAACCGTGGCGGTGCTGGGTTCGGGTGTGGGCGGCTGGACGATTGGCGATCGCGTCGCGATCCAGTCGAACCTCACGTGTGGGCGGTGCGAGTTCTGCGAAGCCGGTGAAGATTCCATGTGCCTTGACGGGCGGCTGCTGGGCATTCAGTGCGATGGCGGCTTCGCGGAGTTGTGTGTCGTGCCGGCGCGCGCGCTGGTGCGATTGCCCGAGGCGGTCGATCCGGTGATGTCCGCGGCGCTGACCCTGGCGGGCAGCACGGCGATGCACATGCTGAACCATCGCGTGAAGGTGCAGCCGGGTCAGACCGTCTTGATCATCGCGGGAAGCAGCGGCGTTGGTGGTGGATGGGAAGGTGCGAAAGGCTCTG
>CAZYJB010001279.1:0-1500 GCA_964647675.1 uncultured Verrucomicrobiota bacterium
GTCACAACCGGTGGGGCGTCTCGCCCCACTTGGAAATCCGGGCAGGATCTTGCGGATTTTAGCCATGAGTTAAGCACCTGGCCCACGCCTGCCTGCGAAATATTTGCGCGTTCACGACTTGGTGTTGCCCCGCCGCCGACGATGCGGCAGAACCTTGGGCGACACGGGTCCGGCAAGGGCGAAAGACTGGCGGTTTCGGGCGGCTGCTTCCATCGGTTTGCCCGCCTCGCGCCTGCCAGCATCGATCCACGGCCGCTGGGACGTCGGCGTCCACGCGGCTGGGATTGCGTCCATCGCCGACCCGTTGCCATTTCCAAACGCCTGTCGCATGCATGCCCTTTCGTTGTGTGGAACCCGTGGTCGGATTCCGGCCTGGTTCGTCCTGTTGTTGGCCATGGTCCTGCCGGCCCTGAGTGGTCGCGCCCAGGGTACGTTGGCGAGCGGTGGCTCGGGCGCGGGGCAGATCAGCCCCGCTGGCGAGACCGATACGTGGACCTTTGAGGCGACGGCCGGAGCGACTCTCGTCGTGCGGGCCGGGAGCCCTGCGCTGACCCCGCGGATCCGGTTGTTCGGTCCGGACAACGTGCAGCTCGCGGAATCGACCTGGTTCAACGCCAGCACGCGCGACGGGATCGTCACCCAGCGGGCCGCTGCCGGAGGCACGTACACCGTGCTGCTGACCGCGGCGTATCCGGCCCAAGTGGGCGCCTACACCGTGCATTTGGCGGTGGCTCCCGCCGCGCTGGGGATTCCGGGCGGAGATCAGGGCGGTGACTTGGCCAGCGGCGTGGCGAACGCGGGTGACCTGACCCTGGGCGATCTGGATGTCTGGCAGTTCACAGCCCAAGCGGGCGAGACGCTGCTCGTCCGCATGGGGTCGGAGACTGCCACTCCATGGATCCGGGTGTACCGCCCCGACGGTGCTCAGATCGCCGAGTCCACCTGGTTCAACTCGGCGACGCGCGACGGCGCCATCGCCGTCACCCTGACCAACGCCGGCCTTCACACCATCGTGGCTTCCGCAGCGTATGCCGGGCAGTCCGGGAACTACACCCTTCATGCCGTGCGTGTGCCGGCGACGTTCACCACCTCGCCCGGCGACGAAGGCGGTGCGCTGGTCAATGGCGCCGCGACCGAAGGCTCGTTGACGAATGGAGATCTGGACCCCTGGTCGTTCCAGGGGAACGCGGGCGATACCGTGACCCTCCGCATGGGATCGTCAGCGGTGACCCCGTGGATCCGGCTTTACGCTCCAGATGGAACCCTCGCGGCACAGTCCACCTGGTTCAATTCTGCGACTCGTGATGCGTCGTTGTCCCTGCGCCTGACGAACTCGGGCACGTTTCTTGCCGTGGCCTCGGCGGCCTACCCGTCGCAGACAGGGGATTACACCCTGCACCTCGCTCGTGCGCCCGGGACCTTCGTAGTCAGCGCCGGCGATCAGGGCGGCGTGCTGCCCAACGGGGCGGCGTTGGTGGGCGAGTTGACGTTGGGCGACTT